>NZ_LDUK01000005.1:0-224749 GCF_001043575.1 Bacillus sp. LK2 | reverse complement strand
TACCACAAGAGCCACTCATCTTTCCGTATATGACAATTGAACCAAAAATAAGAAGGCGCATTCCTCTTCAAAATCTTCGATTTAGTGGAGGTTAGCCTTCTGTAATTTACTTCCCTTGATTCTCTATGTACGCACGTATAACTTCAATTGGTTCGCTTCCCGTTGTTAGTAACATGTAACTTCTACTCCAAAAATACGGTTTCCAGTAAAAAGGTTTCAATTCATCCGGGAACTCTTTTCGTATATAGCGGGAAGTAACTGTTTTAAAACTATTCACAACATTAGCTAAGTGAATTTGTGGCGGAGCATCAAACAGGATATGTATGTGATCCTCTTCACCGTTCATTTCAATAATTGTACAATTCCACTTTGTAAATAGGTTGTGGGCAATTTCCTCGAGCCTATTTTTTATGTTTTCATTGATACAAGGATGTCTATATTTTGTAACTACAACTAAATGATATGTTAGTTTATATATTGCATGTCTATTCTTGTTAAATTCATGCATGAAACCACTCCTTATTATTTTACAACTAAATTAATATAGGTTAAGATTTTAACATACTCAAATACGAAAAGGAAGGAGGGTTTGTTGGATGTCCGCGACAAAATCCAAAACGTTAAAACATAAAATAACAAATCAAACAAACATCTTTGAACCAACGATTCAAATTTTTAATGAAGCACTTTCGTATTTTATGAATGTTATCGATAAAGAATTTTTAAGTTTGGACGATTGGAACACAAAAGGAATCGTACCGGCCGTGGAAATATTGACGCATACGACGAAAACAAACCCACTTCCTAAATATAGAGAGTTTAACCAACGGTTTTACAAGTTCCCTAGTTATTTCAGGCGCGCGGCTATCGCTTCCGCCTTCGGAAAAGTGAAAAGTTATCGTTCCTTACTCCAAAACTGGGTAGAAGAAAAAGAACAAGCGAAACAAGAGGAGAAACGTTTTTCAAAACGTCCACCTTCTTTTCAACTTGAACACAATGAATTTCCTGTATTCTACCGCGGTAACATGTTTGAAAAAGGAAGTAACCATGAAGCGAAATTAAAGTTATTTATAAAAAAAGATTGGGTTTGGGTAGATGTTACATATAAACCAATGGATTTAGAAAAGAGAGGCGTTTCAGGCTGGAAAGAATGCAATCCAAAGCTGATAAAAAGTGGTAAGAAATACTACCTAGCTATCTCCTATGAGAAGAAAATTCCGTTAAATAAAACAAACATAAAAGACCAAACGATTATTTCCGTGGACCTCGGAATGACCAATTCTGCGGTATGTTCTGCCATTCGTTCCGATGGAACTGTCATTGGACGTACATTTATTAACCAGCCAGTAGAAAAAGACCGGATGGATCGAATGAGTAAGAACGTAAAAATCGCACAAAAGGAATATGGGTACATTTCCGCTCCTAACCTTTGGAGAAAGATAAACGGTCTACAAAAACATATCATGATAGATACAGCTCGTCGCATCGTAAACTTTGCGGAACAGCACCATGCTGATGTGATTGTATTCGAATTTTTAGGGAAAATGAAATTTTCACCTAACACTTACGGAGCCGAACGACTCAAACAAAAATTGCACCATTGGTGCAAAAATGGCATTCAAAATAAAGTAAAACAAATGGCGCACTACCGAGGAATTCGTATTCGTCGGGTAAATGCTGCAAATACTAGCAAACTAGCCTACGATGGCTCAGGTGAAGTTGTACGTAATCATAAAAAAGACCTCGCAACATTCCAAAATGGCAAGGTCTATCATGCTGATTTAAATGCAGCTTACAATATAGGCGCACGTTATTTCTTACGTGAGCACCTTAAAGCTTTTTCTGAAAAGAAAAAGTTGAAACTCGAGGCAAAAGTACCTCAAGTTTCAGCCAGAACACAGCAATCCTTATCTACATTCATTAGTTTTCTTCAGGCGGTCGCACCAACGGTGTGAAAATGCTCGAGTTAACCGTATTTATGATGAAGGATGCTCCATCAAAATCTATGATTTAGGTGGAGAGGTTCACGAGAATATTTGTATCGGAATGAAAGCGAAAAAGAAAGAGCTTCGAAATAAGATTAATAAGTTACTAGAAGACTTAGGGTGGAATATTCAACTTCATGAGCTAGGATTATCGTTATCGATTGCCCAGCAACAATTAGTGGAAATATTGAGGGGATTAATAAGGGAAGCTGAGATTCTTATTTTAGATGAGCCAACATCGACATTAACAGCTCAGGAAATTAAGAGTCTTTTTGTGTTGATGAAAAGTTTAAGAGAAAAAGGAATTGGCATAATTTACATTACGCATCGTTTTCCAGAAATCTTTGAAATTGCGAATAAAGTAGCGATTTTGCGTGACGGGATGATTGTAAGTCAAGGAGATGTATCAAGTTATACATATGACATGCTAAAGGAGGGGTTATTACCGAAAGGCTATAAACTTGAGGAGAAGAAAGAGATCATCCAAGAGGAAACAGAGCATTCGGAAAAAAATTTAGATGTCACGAATGTGTCCGGTTATGTATTTCAAAATATATCATTTACTGTACACACTGGAGAAGTTGTTGGGATTGCAGGTATCGTCGGATCCGGTAGGACTGAACTAGCGGAATCGATATTTGGATTAATGCCTTTGAAATCAGGTTCCGTTTGAGAGCTAAAATATTTTAGTTGCTTCTTGTCGAATCGCTGATATATTTTTAGAATCGATCGATATAATTTGAAAATCGCCGATATAACAAAAGAAATAGTCGATATATTTAAATTTTCGCCGATATAATTTCATTCACTATATTTCTTCGTTATACAAAGTAAAAAAACGTCCGAATATATCGGACGTTTTTATTATGTCGTTTTTAAAATCTATTCATTAATTATGCACAGCTTCTTTTTCATTTAACCCAAGTGTGCGTCCTGTTGAAGCGTGAAGTTCCTGGAACAGTCTTGGATTTTCCGTTAGTGACATGCCATAAGAAGGGATCATTTCTTTTATCTTTGGCTCCCATGCTACTATACGTTCTGGGAAGCATTTTTCTAATACTTCAAGCATAACGTGAACAGCAGTAGAAGCACCTGGAGAAGCACCAAGTAACGCAGCGATTGATCCGTCAGATGCACTAACAACTTCTGTACCAAATTGAAGTGTTCCTTTACCACCAGCATCAGTATCTTTAATTACTTGCACACGTTGTCCAGCAACTACAATATCCCAATCTTCACTTTTCGCGTTCGGAATAAACTCACGTAATTCTTCCATACGTTTTTCGTGTGATAACATAACTTGTTGAATTAAGTATTTTGTTAATCCCATCTCTTTTACACCTGCTGCTAACATCGTTAAGACGTTATTCGGTTTTACAGAGCCGATTAAATCAAGATTTGAACCTGTTTTTAAGAATTTAGGTGAGAAGCCTGCAAATGGTCCAAACAGTAAAGCTTTTTTGTTGTCTATATATCTTGTATCAAGGTGAGGTACAGACATTGGTGGAGCACCAACTTTAGCTTTTCCGTATACTTTTGCATGATGCTGCTCTACAACTTTTTGGTTTTTACATACCATAAATAGTCCACTTACTGGGAATCCTCCAATATGTTTTGACTCAGGAATACCAGTCTTTTGAAGTAGAGGTAGACTACCGCCACCGCCGCCGATAAAGACAAATTTCGCAGTATGATGTTCGATTTTGCCACTATTCATATCGTGAACTTTTACTTCCCACAAACCGTTCTTCGTGCGTTTAATATTTTCAACACTATGTTTGTAGTTTAGCTCGACATTTTTAGTTTTTAAGTAATCAAACAACATGCGCGTTAACGCACCGAAATTAACATCTGTTCCAGAATCAATCTTCGTTGCAGCCATTGGTTCATTAGAGTTACGGCCTTCCATAATGAGTGGAAGCCATTTTTTTAATGTATCAGGTGCATCAGAAAATTCCATTCCTTCGAATAAAGGATTTTTCGAAAGCGCTTCAAAACGGTTTTTTAGAAACTCTACATTTTTTTCCCCTTGCACTAAACTCATATGAGGCAGTGGCATAATAAAATCTTGTGGATTACGAATTAGGTTTCTCTTTACAAGATACGCCCAAAATTGTCTTGAAAGTTGAAATTGCTCATTTACTTTGACAGCTTTACCAATATCTATAGATCCGTCAGATTTTTCGGATGTATAGTTAAGCTCACATAGCGCAGAATGTCCTGTACCGGCATTATTCCATTCGTTAGAACTTTCTTCTCCGGCATTTGCGAGTTTTTCAAATACTTTAATTTCCCATTCAGGTGCCAATTCTTTCAGTAATGATCCTAACGTTGCGCTCATAATTCCAGCGCCAATTAAGATAACGTCTGTTTTTTGCTGCATGTTGCTCATGATAATCTCTCCATCCCCTATATTGGCAAAAAAGAAAAGGTGTTTTTATTTCTAAGCCGTAAAAAGTAAACACCGCCTAGGCCCCACCTAGGAATCTATCTTTTTTGTCTCAATTATATAACCATCTCATAGTCTATTATAATAATTAATAGACTAAAATATCTAGTGTTATCTGATAATTTTAAACTATTTAACGTTTTATTTCATAGAATTCTTCTGTCATAAGGGTAAAAAGCATTGTAGTAAAGCGGAATTTGGAGAAGAATTCCAGTTTGATGTTATCTTAAAAAAATTTACTAATACTTTTATTTTTATGTTTTATCTTTGGAAATTTGTAAGAATCTGTGTTTGTGATATCTAATTTGAAGAAATAGAATAAATAACAAATAAGTGGTAAGATTATTCTGAAAATAAAGCAGGAGGGATACCAATGCTTACAAAAGAACAAATCGCAAACTTATTTCGAAATTTTTCTGTGAATGAATGTAAAGGATCAAGTGATTTATACGAGTATTTATCAATGAAAATTTCTGAAGATGAGGAAGTTCTTACGTTAGCTTCCTACGCACAACCCGGTCAACCAACCCCAAACTTATTATTAGGTGCAGTCCATTATTTATTGTTAAAAGGAATAGAACACAGTTTAAAAAGGTATTATTATAGTTTAGTTGAAGATGCTGATACCAATTTTGAAAATGCCTTTCACCATTTTAAAGATTTTTGCCATGTATATCGAGAAGAAATAATTACTTTATTACAAACGAAACTCGTTCAAACGAATGAAGTAAGACGATGTGCCTATTTGTATCCAATTTTCTGTTACATATTTAATAAAGTGAACAAACCGTTAGCGTTAATTGAAATTGGTACAAGTTCTGGATTACAACTGTTTTGGGATCAATATCGTTATTCATATGGAACGGAAGAAGTATTTGGAAACACACAGTCTAATGTTCATTTACAATCAGAAATAAAAGGGGATAAGAAGCCATCCTTTTTAAAACAAAGTCCACCTGTCGTAGAAAGAATCGGACTAGATTTACATGTGAACGATTTAAATGATGATGAAGATTATTTATGGTTACGAGCGCTTATTTGGCCAGAACATAAAGAAAGACTTGAACTATTCGATCAAGCAGCAACGCTTGTAAAAGAAAAATCAGTACAATTAATTGAAGGAGACGGTGTAGGGCTTCTCCCATCCATTGCAGATCAAATAAGGGAAGATGCGGTGATTTGTATTTTCCATACACATGTAGCGAATCAAATACCAGAAGATATGAAACGTACGCTTGAGAAACGAATTCAAGAAATCGGTGCAAATCGTGATGTATTCCACCTATATAACAACATGTGGGACCGGGACCTTCATATTGATTATTATATTAACGGAAACGAATATTGTGAAACGGTTGGGGAAACAGAAGGGCATGGAAGATGGTTTAGTTGGAAGCTTGGGGATAGAACTTTATGCTAAAGTAACCTTGATGGTTGCGGTCTTCATCACCAACATTCGTAATAAAAATAGCTGATGGAAGATACTCCATCAGCTATTTTTATTTTTCATTAAACTCATCAGGAGTCCAAGTAGCGATTTCATTCCCAGGTGCAGCAACTACAAGCCAATCCTCACATTGGACCCCAGCTTGCCAACATTCATAATAGTTGTGAAAACCATTTAGAAACATGATTTGCTCGTTTTCAAATGTAATAATTAAATGCGGAGTTTCCTTACCTAGTTGTATGTCTGTAACTTTTTGTCTTCTCATTTCAAATATTCTCTTATATTCTTCTTCCTCGGAATAATCGTCAAATTCATCCTCATTAGATGGATATTTTTCAGGTGGAGTATTAAATAAACACCATTTCGATTCAATGTTGACATGTAATTGCCCATCATAATCAACTGCAGCCTCAAAATCTGTAAAATGAATCTTTATAGTTGCTGAAGAAATACCAAATTGAACCCCATCAACTTGTGCTCCTATGAAGAGATGTTTTAATACCTTTTCTGCATAAAGTTTGTCTTCTTTGCTCATTATACGAATCCTCCTTTCTGTAATATATATTATATTTTTATTGTAATAAATAAATTTTTGTGTAAAATGAACCTTTTGTGAGAAACGGACGAATATAGTGTGAAAGATCATGAGAGGGGAACGCAATTTTGGATGAAGTAGTATTAAAAGAATGGCTATATAAAATGGAGTCCGGGGACCAAGAAGCCTTTCAGATTGTTTATGAGTACACATGTAAAGATATTTATAGAACAGTAGTATTTTTAGTAGGGAGTCAAAACCAAGATGTAGACGATATAGTTAATGAGGTGTACATCAAAATGTGGAAGTCCGTAACAAATTATGATATGAATCGTTCATTTCGTTTTTGGTTACATGGACTAGTTGTCAAACAAGTACAGGATTGGCGTCGTAAATCGTGGCGACGATTTCGAATCTTTGAAAAGAAGAAAATGTATGAACAAGATCGGTCTTACATAATGGATGAAGCTATTTTACATAAGGAAACAAGAAGTGAATTAGTAGAAGTTGTACAAAATTTATCTTATAAGCATCGTGAAGTAGTTATTATGCGTTACTTCCATGAATATAGCTTGGATGAAATTTCTATGCTTCTTCAAACCCCTGTTGGTACAGTGAAATCTCGATTACATACAGCGCTAAAACGATTAAGAACTGAAATGGAGCATATGCCAACCTTTAGGGAGGGAGAAATAAATGGATTTTGAACAATATGTAACGAATGAATTGAAAAGAAAAGCAGAGAATTTAGAGCCGTCTCCTAATCTAGAAGATAAAGTACAAGCCTCTTTTCATAAATACCAGCAATTGAAAAAGAGAGGGAAAACATCTATGAAGAAAAAGTTATTACTGGGCTTTGTAGCTGCGGCGATTCTAATACCAACCGGTACTTTTGCAGGTACAACATTAATGGATAAAATTGTTGGGACACCAGAAGAAGCAAGGCAAGATATGGGAATGACTGAGGATGGTTATAATGGGGTAATGGAACGTATAGAAATTGCTAAAAGTATATTTACAGAAGAGGACTTTGAAAAGTATGTTGCTTTATTACAGGAATCGTACCATTTTTATAAGAAAGTAAGTGTCGTAGAGAATGGAAAAAGACAATATACAGCTACCGATCGTCTAAATGCTGATGAAGAAAAAAGAGATAAAGAGGTAATGGAACAATTAAATACATATGAAGAAAGAATAAATCAACATTTTACCTATACATTTGAACAAGCTGAAAAAATAACTGGTTTTCCGATTAAGCATCCTACATATATTCCAGTTGGACATCAACTAGTATTTGAAGAGGTAAAAGCCGAAGCGACATTAGGAAAACCTATGCCGCTTATTACGATGAGATATGAAAATCGTAATGTAAAAAAACAGCCACATACTTCAGATGCAGAATTAGGTTTTACAATTCATCTTTTAGAAATCATTGAGGGAGAATATAAAGATTATTTTATTGACAGACCATTTGATAAACCCTCTGAAAGAGGACCTAATTTTTCTGGAGATATAAAGAAATATAAACTAAATGGGTATGATGTTACATTTGGAGAGCATAAAGTGTCACATGTAAGGGCTATGAAAATAGTGGTACCTGCAAAAGAAGGAAGAAATGCATATCAAGTGTATATAAACGATAGTATGCTATCTAAAAAAGAGCTTGAGAAAGTTTTACTTTCGGTTGTTGAATAGATAATGAAATTTCAGAAAAATGAAAGTGAGTAGTTACTTTCATTTTTCTTTTATGATAATATGTTAGTAACCACTTACTTACATATTGAATGGAGGAATAAAGATGGGGAAATTAACAGCGCGAGAAAAAGTTATGGAAGCTGCTACTTTATTATTTGGTGAAAAGGGGTATACAGCGACAACAATTCGTGAAGTGGCAGAAAAAGCGGGGGTAAGCGAGTTAACTATATTTCGTAATTTTAAAAATAAGGAAAATTTATTTAGAGAAAGTATTATTTTACGAACAACACCAGTTGCTTTATTAGAGGAAATAGAAGAGCAATTTACTGGTGATTTACATAAGGACCTTATGAAAGTGGCAGAAACATATATTCAAATCAATTTGCCAAAGCTAAATTATATTTGGGCTGCGTTAATAGAATCAAGACAAAATAGTGAAATGAAAACATTACTACATGAGTTAAATTCACATTTAGTGAATCATTTAGAAACATATTTAAAGCAGCTTGGAGAGAAGGGGCATATTTCTTCTTGTAACTACCGTTTAATAGCGAATATGTTTTACGGACAACTGTTTTTATACATTATGAATGTTAGTATAGCGGAAGAAGAAATTCAGTTAGAAGAGTATATAGAGACTTGTGTAAATTTATTTATGAATGGGATTTTAAATAAAGAAAACGAATAGGGGTGGGGGAATTGCGAAATACATTTGCATTAATTGCATTAATTGCAGGTTTTTTTATGGCAATTTTAGATTCAAACATTGTGAATATCGCATTACCAGAAATGACAAAGACATTTCATACGTCAATTGATACCATTTCTTGGATTGCTAATAGTTATAATGTTGCCTTTGTATCGTGTTTATTAATTGCAGCACGTCTTGCGGACCAGTTTGGTCGCAAGAAGCTGTATATTATCGGTTTATTAGGGTTTTCTATTAGTTCGCTTATGTGTGGTATTGCCACTTCTTTTCATACATTAGTAGCTTTTAGGATAATACAGGGAATCTCAGCAGCAATTATCGTACCAGTTGCTATGCCTCTTGGTCTTAAGTTAGTACCGAAAAAGAAACAAGGTATGATAGGTGGTATTATGGGAGCTTTCGGAGGATTAGCAGCGGCAATTGGGCCTTCACTTGGTGGTGTTTTAACTGATAAATTGAATTGGAGCTGGGTGTTTTTTATTAATGTCCCAGTTGGTATATTATCTTTAATCTTCGTGATTCTTTGTATTAAAGAATCGTATGATCATACTGCAAGCTCTAAAATAGATTGGGCGGGTATGATTACTTCTGCATCTGCACTATGCTTACTTGTATATGCACTCATACAAGTAAATACAAATCATTTAAGCGCGATAAGCTTAATTCTTCTTTTTATGCTTTCATTAATAAGTTTTATATTATTTTTCATTATTGAAAAGAAAAGTAATAATCCAATGTTACCTTTAAAGTTGTTTTCATATAAAGAGTTTTCAATTTCAAACCTTTCCTTATTTTTCGTTGGGATGGGGTTAATGAATTTTTTATTTATACTTGCTTTTTATTTTGTTCAAGTAGAAGGAATGTCTGAACTACAGTCAGGTTTAATTATTAGCACTTTAGCCATTGTTTCAATGATTGTTACTGGAGTAGTAACACCAATCGCAGCAAAACGAGGTAGTGTATTAATAGGTAGTACAGGGATGATTGCTTTTATCATAGCTTCGTATTTATTTAGTCAGATAGATTCAAACTTTACTACATGGGATTATATATGGCGATTAGTGATCGTTGGAATTGGAACAGGTTGTACTTTAGCACCGTATACAACAACTGCGGTTTTAAATGTGCCAGGTGAAAAATCAGGTGTTGCTTCAAGTGTATGTAATATCTCTAGAACGGTCGGAAGTATTGTAGGGG
Organism: Bacillus sp. LK2; assembly: GCF_001043575.1. Lineage (NCBI taxonomy): Bacteria > Bacillati > Bacillota > Bacilli > Caryophanales > Bacillaceae > Bacillus > Bacillus sp. LK2. The sequence goes on along the minus strand of NZ_LDUK01000005.1, from coordinate 214,732 downwards.
TAGCAATACTGGTCATGTTTTTGAATCATCAATTGTTAGTTGAAAAAGAAAAAGTAGATAGGGAAGTAATAACTGTGATTGAAAAAAGTAATTTAACAAATATAGAAAGAGAACAAGTGTTGCAAGTGATGAAAGGAATTGATAAAAATCAAAACAGCATGTTAAAGTCTGAAGAGGCGAATAAGCTTTACGAGAAAATGAAGCAACAACATAAACAAGGAATTGTATATAGTTTTGATAAAACATTTTTAATGGGTTCAGTTATTTTTACTTTAGCGCTCATTTGTAATGTAGTTGGTATGTATGTAAGTAGGAAAAAAGGTACAATTTCGTTAATAGGTTAGTTTTATTGCATAATATTATTATGTAAACAAAATTAGAGTATGTACACCTAACTAAATAGTTCAATATTTTTGATTTTTCTTTGGTTACAAAAATATAGTATTCGTAGGAGGGGATCATATGAGTAAACACAAAAAAATCATAGCGATTTCAGGCAGTATTAGGGAAAGATCATCCAACACAAACGTATTAAAAGCTTTAGCAGCATTTATTCCAGATGGAGTAGATTACACCATTTATAAAGGAATAGAGGAACTTCCTCATTTCAATCCGGATGTAGATCGAGTGGGGGCACCGGTTGTTGTTGAAGAGTTTCGAAAGACATTAAGTGAATCACATGCATTGATTATTTGTACACCAGAGTACGCAAAAGGCATACCAGGAGTTTTAAAAAATGCATTAGAATGGCTTGTTTCATCAGCGGAACTATATAAAAAACCAGTGGCTATCATAACAGCTTCACCGTCAATTACGGGAGGGGATAAAGCCCATGAATCTTTGTTACTTACACTGGGTATGATTGATACAGTTGTCGTTCAAAATGGTTCGGTATTAATCCCATCTGTGCGTACTAAATTTAGTGATGATGCAAAAGTTACAGATGAGGATACAAAGCAAGCTCTTATTTCTTTAATTCAAAGTATAGTAGACGAAATAAGGGAATAATGATTTGTTTTATATAAAGGCAATACTACCGTTAGTTTAAACGTAGTATTGCCTTTTCATTTTTTTTTGGCTGAAATTTTGTACTAATGATTAGGAAATCATGTCACCTATTTTAAGGTTTAGATAAAATATATTAATTTATGCTCGGGTTCACGTCTTTTTTCGTCTTGGTCAAATAAATAACTAAGCTCAAGATTGTTGCGAGGAAAATTACGCTTGTTCCCACGGTACCGAGACCAAGACCACCAGCATCGTGAGGCTGTGATAGATAGTCGCCAAAAGAGGCGCCGAAAGGACGAGTTAATATATAAGCGATCCAAAAGGCCAACACTGCATTTAATTTGAAGCGGTAGTAAGCGACGGTTACAGCCCCAATTAATGCGGCAAATATGAGCGCTGAAATCCAGTAACCTAAGTTGAGACTCTCTGCTACGAGATCACCAGCTGCAGTACCTAAGGCGAAGGTGAACAGGATAGCCAACCAGTAGAATGCTTCTCGCTTTGTTGTGTAAATAGAGTGAATGGACAGTGTCTTCTCACTCACATACCAAGCAGCAAAAGTTGCCAGTAAGACAATGGTGAAAACGATGGTGGTCGTCTCAAGAGCGACCCCGAAGTTGTCCGTAAGATTGTCGGTGACCAGCGTACCAACAACACTAATCAGCAAGACAGTGAGCCAGTAAATCCCTGGAACATACTTCTTCAATCTGAACTGGAATACTAGTGTGATGAACAAGAGAGCACTCATAACAAAGGTCGTTTTAGTCAAGCCAAAGTTCAAGTTTGTATTTAAGAAGTCTGCGCCTGTTTCACCCACTGTAGTTGCCATGATTTTGATAATCCAGAAGAAAATCGTAACTTCTGGAACCTTGTTCAGCATCTGCCAGCCTCGTGATGAAACGGGAGCGACTTCATTAGAAATAGATGGATTTTCTCTATTCTTATCCTGATCCTTCTCATAATATTTCATGTATGATTCCTCCTTACTAGTTATTTATGTATAAACAGAGTGTAACTAATAAGAATGAGATTCAGATGAAAATAGGATGAAAAAAACATTAAAAAAAGATGAAAAAAAGAAATTTCTAAAGTGTCTTTTTTATTTAACAAATACAGTTAAAAAACTATATCCTTTCTTTGTTTGCGGAATAGAATAGAAAATACAGCAAAATTGACACTCTTCATTTGATATCCTAAGTTGGTCGTTTTCTGCAAAATAAAAGTGCAGAGCAATATTAGTTTGACATGGAGTCTCTACAAGCATGACTCACATGCCAAGAACGTCATAATAACAAGCATTTGGTGCTATTATACTTGTTTCTCCATGTTAAAGCATGTGTGACTTGTTGTTTGTAATACTATGTATTTTTGTTTTACAAACAACAAGTTGGTGACTAATCGTTTAAGTGTCTTTTGTATTTAGGGGGACATTAAGAATATCTTATGTATTTCTCATCATATTTTAATATTTTTTTAGTAGAGTATACCTTGTATCCTACAAGGAAAGAGGAAGAAGACTATGCATGTACTACGTTTTTTAAGTGAATATATAAAACACCCAAGAACTGTAGGAGCAGTATTGTCAAGTTCTAAGCAACTTGCAAAACAAATGGTAGCCCCTATAAATTTTGAACAAGCAAAATGCATTATTGAGTATGGACCAGGAACTGGAGTGTTTACGGAACAGCTCATTCAACATAAACATAATGAAACAGTATTGTTAATCATTGAGAATAATGCACGGTTTTACCGTATACTTCATGAGCGATATTCACACATGGAAAATGTGTACATTATTCATGACTCTGCCGAATATACGGAAAAGTACGTTCAGAAATATAAAATTAACCAAGTGGATTATATTATTTCAGGATTGCCATTTACCAGTTTATCCCTTGATACTTCTACAAAGATATTACAGGTAACAAAAGAAGTATTAAGGGAAGAAGGGAAATTTATTACTTTCCAATATACACGCTTTAAACAACAATTTTTCCGTTCTTTTTTTGCAAATATTGAGGTGAAGAAAATAAACTGGAATATTCCACCGGCTTTCGTGTTCACTTGCTTTATGTAAGGTGATGGGAAGGTGCGAAACCAAATCACTATTACGCAAAAGAAATGAATTATTTCCAACATAAAAAATGAACGATTCTTCCTGTGAAAATTACAGAAAGAATCGTTCATTTTTTTGCCAGAAATATAAACTATAACTTTCATTTTGGACTATTAAAAGGGTGGAATACTTTGCGGCAGCACCTTCTTCTTGATCCTAAGTGGCGAATATTGACATGTTCGAATGTGCTTTAGGGTGATTATTCCTAGAATGAGGTTTTCAGACCTATCAATGAATCGAAATAATAAATAAAAGTCAATACTACATGAATCTCAAATGCAGCATTGACTAAATAAAGTTAAATATATTTATTTAAAATCTCCCCAGGTAATCCATCAATCTCACAAACTATATCTGATGTAAAACCAACGTTTATTAATATTTTTCGAGAGGGGATATTGTTTGGATCGATAATTGCCTTTAGTACATTCACTTCTGTCTGCTTCGCTATTTCAATTAATTCACTTGCAATACAACTACCATATCTTTTTCCCCAGTGTTCTGGCAATATCATATAACCAAGTTCAGCTTCTTTTAAATCATCCTCATTCACTGTTACATGTCCAAGGCCGATAAATTCATTTGTTGCACTGTCATAAACTTTATAAGACCCAAACAGTTTATGTTTTTGATTGCACCTTAACAATTTTTCATAGTCGTTTTGCGCTTCTTCTAACGGAATAGCACGCTCTGTAATTTGTGCCATCACGCTTTCATTTGATACGAGCTGGAAGTATTGATTAAAATCTGTTGCTTCAAATTTTTTGAAATGTAGTTTATGCAAATGATTCCTCCAAACGAATTTTTATTTGTTCTTCAGAAAAGATAAACGATAGTTAAATGGTGAGCTCTATTTGATTGCCTTCTGGGTCGCTTATTACACTTTCGTAATAGCCATCTCCAGTGAAACGTGGTCCATTTAATAAAGGATAACCAGCTTCTTTTAACTTTTTTGTTAGTTCATTTACACGTTCTTCACTTCCAACAGAGAAAGCCATATGTGCATAGCCAGTTATATTAAGATTAGGCTCGTTTTCTATACCTTTCTTACGCATAATTTCAAGGCGCGCTCCGGATGCGAACGTAATAAAATATGATTCAAATTGTTTTGCTTCATTATGATATAAAGAGTTTGGTTTGCCGTTGAAATACTTCGTATAAAAATTACGCATCATTTCTAAATCATTTACCCAAATTGCAATATGTTCGATTTTCATTCGTTTCACCAATCCTTTCTTTATGTAAATTAAAAAATATGTACTCTGAAATAATTAGCGAAGGTGAACAACACTAATTAGATGTTCACTTTATTAAATTTACAATCATATTGCAAGAAATAAGAATGGACGTTAGGAAAAATCAAATTGTAACGAAAAAGTTTTAATAATGGTATTAGATAATTTTTAAGTCATAACATGCATACAATGTCTAATTAAGTGAATTACGTACGTCAAAATTGCAAATAAGGAGGGACATTTGTGGGGCAAATTGAACAAATGATAATTGTCGGCATTTCTCTGTCTTTTATACTGTCTATTATGATATTAGGGTCTACATATTATAATCCTCGCCTTTGGTTAAATGATTATCCGAAAGATATTCAAAAAGTAGTTTTGCCAAAATCGATAAATGAAAAACAACAAACGTTTTATTTCGGAATTATTTACAATATTATTCTCTTCGGAACACCTTTAATTTCTACATATATACTACATCACCATGAAAAATTATTGTATATTGAGGCCTATTTACATACTTTGGGGATTGTAATGATTTTCAATTTAGTAGATTTATTGATAATCGATTGGCTTATATTTTGCTGGATTACTCCGAGGTTTGTTGTTATTCCTAGTACAGAAGGAATGAAAGGGTATAAAGACTATATGTTTCACTTAAGAGGTGCAATAGCCGGAACGCCATTTTTAGCAATTGTAAGTTTATTTTTGGCAGGAATTGCGACAACTATTTAGTATAAGGAAGAGGGGGAGGAAACGTAAATACTATACTTAAAAGAGAAAATAATTAGCTTTTTGATTAGAGAATTAGAAAAAGATGATCGTTTTACAGTAAATGCTCGGTTAGTTCTTTCTGTTTGAAAAATAAATAACAAAATAGAATATACAGTCGAAGAAGTGACTAGCTATGAAAAAAGTTATTTAGAAGATCAATATGAAGAAGATGAAGAACTAGCGTAAAATGAATATATAAATAATCCTAATTAAATAATTTACATAGTGCTCTCACATAACTAGATCGTAGAAGTTATGATAGTGAAAAAGAATTGGGATCTCTTTTCACTATAAAAAAAGCCCTTTAGATAAACAGATCTAAAGGGCAAGACATAGCGTCTTTTTTATAAACACCGTGACTTTATTTAAAAGTGGCATCCACTCTTTTTATTTGAGGAGTGGATGTTTTTATATTCTGCGTTGTTCTCTCTTAGAAAACACGTTCTGTTGCACATATAATTTATTTATTCTTTTCTTTCCAAAGAGCAAAAGGATTCTTTTCGTGATGATTTTTATCGAGTTTTAATAATTTTATGTCGCGTTGTTCTTTTGGAAGAGCTATTTGTTGATAAACGTATTTTGTTCCTAATCCAATTTCTTCTTCCTCTTGTGCGGTATAAGAATAATAAACATGTTGAAGATTCGCCCAGTAAATGGCACTTAAACACATCGGGCAGGGCTCTCCACTTGCATATAGTATGCAGTCGGAAAGATCAGATGTACCAAGAATGCGACAAGCCTGACGGATAGCTAGAAGTTCAGCATGCGCAGTGGGATCATGTGTTTTAAGAACATCATTTACTCCCTTCGCAACAATCTCACCATCTTTAACAAGCACTGCACCAAATGGTTTTCCTTTTTTGTTTTTGGTATTTTCGTAAGCTAAATCAATTGCCAATTTCATGAATTTTTCGTGATTCATTAAAAAACACCCCTTTAAAAATTAAATTTTAAATATGATTTTTTTCACTCATGTTTTTTGTTTTCCATAGTTGTTCTAGCACAATTACGATGATTGTCCCAACAATGAGACCATTGCTTAAAATATATTGAAAAATAGTAGGCAGACCATTAAATATTGCTTTAGGAAGAAACATTAATCCAATACCGATTAGCAATGTGATTCCTAATATAGTTAGCCGGCGTTGATCTAATTCGTCTTTCAAAAGGGATTGAAACGAGATCCCAATCATTTGGACAAAGGATGCTAAACTTGCGGCACAAGCGACAGGGCCAGGAAGCGTAGCTAAGAAGTCGACGACTGACGGAACAACGGCTATACCTGCTAAGGCTAAACTTGCTACTAGGAAAGGCATTATTCGTTTTTGCTCGGTTAATCGGATAAAACCCGCCGATACTGGCAATGGTACAATTCCAATTGTCGAAAAAAGAGCTGATATAACATGTGTAATACCGCCTGCCCAACTGGCGCGGTTAATGATTTGTTTTTCGGATTCTCCTGATTCTGGAACCACTTGTTTAACAGCCGTAACGGCCGCTATCGTATTAGAGACTAAAATAAACGTAAATATAATTGAGGTTATAACCATTCCAGCATTTAACTGCGGAGTCCCCCAAGCAAAAATGTCTGGTAATTTAATAAAGGAATCTGGTGTGGAAATCGTGTTGGAGCTTTTTCCTAATAAGAAATATAGTAACCAACCAAATAAAATCCCTAACAGTACGGAGTAACTTTTCATCCATCCTTTTCCTTTAATTGATAGCACTATTACTAGAACAAATACGCCAAATGAAATCGCTGCTGTTTGATAATCTAGGTTGGATTGTCCTTGTATACCGAGCATTCCCTCTAAAAAAACACCACTAAGTTGAAGACTCAGAATCAAAAGAAAAGAACCAGTAACTAAAGGAGTAAACAAAAACAACAGCCGATTAACCAGGCCGGTTATGCCAAGAATAACTAGTAAAAACCCTGTAACTAGCAAACCACCTTCTAAAAGTTGTAATGTTTCTTTCATGTTTTCTCCCTGCTGGGTCGCCATACCCGCTAAGATGACAAATACACTGACCCATGAACCTGCAGGTCCGTCAGCGATCGGATAGCGATGTCCGAAACATCCTTGTATAAAAGAGCTAATGCCCACCACAAAAAAAGTTCGTTGCATCAAATCGGATATTTCCTCGATTGATAAATGAAATACTCCCCCGATTACGATTGGCAATGCAACAGAAGTGGCCAGCAGGAAAAAGAACCATTGAAAGATGCTTAATGCGCTGTAAAAACGTTGTTTCTCCATATTGTTTCACCTTCATATAAAATATTTATTTTTTCCAAGTACCAATAGAAATTAGTTCTAATTGACTTGAAAATTAAGATTTCCCGCGAGAAAAGCTTTTATTAACCTATCTAGATGCCCTAACTAACCTCTGTAAATTTTTTTGCTTAAAAGTGCATCGTTTTTTAAGGCTACTACGGGAAATTTCTTTTCATCTAAAATTATGATATCTTAGAATTTGGTATATGAAAAATATAAAAAAAATTAATTTTACTAAAGGTTTTCATATAATGAGGGGGTTTTTTCCATTTATGGATATTAGACAACTGCGATATTTCATAGCAATTGTAGAAGAAAGAAAAATTTCTGCTGCTGCTGAAAGACTTCATATCTCCCAGCCGCCGCTAAGCCAGCATCTAAAAGCAATGGAAGAGGAATTAGGAACGAAATTAATAGAGAGAACTGGGAAATTTTTAGAAGTGACGGAAGCAGGAAAAGCCTTATATAAATATGCACTACAAATGACTCATTTAATGGAAGAAGCCAAAATGGAAGTAAAGGAGGTCGGAAACGGGGTAAGCGGAAGACTAACGATAGGTATCAATACTTTTTCAGTAGACGGATTACCTGAATTACTTAACCAATTTCACAAAAAATATCCTAAGGTTACATATAAAGTTCATCAAAATGAGTCATCTCATCTTTGTCAATTAGTGAGAGACAGGATTGTAGAGCTGGCGATTATACGATTACCGCTCGAGTTAGATGATTTTTCAACTATCCATCTTTATACAGAACCTTTTTACTTTATTACTTCAAATAAAAAGCACCCTTTTAATCATCAAGTTACGCTTGCTGAAATTCAAAACTTCCCTCTAATAATACCGAGTACAGAAGGATTGGGAGTTTATTATATGATTTTAGAAGCATTTTCAAAAGCGCAACTACATCCGAATATTATTGCCGAATGCTCTGACATCTCACTTTTATTAGAGTTAGTCGCAGGTAATTTTGGAGAAGCTATTGTACCAGAAACTGTAATTAAACAATACAAAAACTACAATATCCAGGCTTTCAAAATTACAGATGCAGAGCTATCTGCATCCGCGAGCTTAATATGGCTGAAGAATCATTACCTATCAAAAAACGCTCAAAACTTTATAAAACTGTTAAGGATGAACAACTAGCAAAACACGGACTTACTGAGTTAATGTAAAGCTAACGAATATAAAAAATGAAGATATACCTACTGATGAAGACAGTTACTGGGAAGCCTTTGACTTATTCGGTTCGGAATATGTATGTAGATTGTTAGGAGCGCCTTTATACGATGATGTTCCAGAAGATTTAGGATGTCCCACTTGTTCGAAAGAGATGAAATATGTTACTACAATTACACAAGTTATTGAGGAAGGAGAACTTATTTCAGTAGTTGATTTTCGGTTTGGTGAAATGAATATATATTTTTACTTATGTAAAGAGTGTTCAGTTATGAAAACTAAAATACAAGGAACATAATAAAGTAAGACTGACATGATGAGTCAGTCTTATTTTTGTAGTGTAACATCATTAACAATCGCATGAAATATGTCTTTTTGCGTAAAATTATCTGTAAAGACAGTTTCTCTATCAACTTCAATTGTATCGTGCGGGTTATACCATTTACTTAATAAATCTTCTCCAAATTCAAGTCGCTTTTCTCTCGTATTATGCCGTCTAATCGTTTCTTCAAGTGATAAGTCAAAATAATATGTATAAGCGTTTCCTTCAAAATAATGTATTAATTCTTTTAACATATCACCGTACCTACGACTGTTTAGTATACCTTCTAAAATAACAAATTCGCATTTTCCTTTTCCGTACTTCGTAATCTCAAAAATTAAATCATGAGATAGATTGCCCATTGTGTCGTGGACTTTTAACATATCTCTACGCACAACATCTTGAGACAGTAATAGTGTACCTTGACCGAAATGTTCTTGCAGTTCTTTTGCGATTGTTGTCTTGCCGCTTGCGGAGTTTCCTCGAAGAATGATTAATGTTGATTTCAAAGTCTCATCTCCAGATTGTTTTAGTTTTTGTAAAAATATCTTTATATGGAAAATTTCTCATTTGGTTAAGTAATAGTTTATGATATTAAATTTGAGTTGAACAGTATAAGCTCTTATTGTGATTTGATTTGGGGATTTTTAAGATAAAACGAATATGTAAACTCATCGTAAATAACCTCCAGTGTATTTGTGGTTTGATTATATGAACTCTTTATTTTAAAGATGCAATAATTCCTTGATAAGTAAACAGAATTATTGTAAAGTAATGATAATTAAAATTTATATTGTTTGAAAGCGATGAAAGGAAATAGTAACAGGTATCTTTTCTTTTAGAGAGTCGGTGGGTGGTGTGAACCGATAGAAAGAGCTTGTGAATCCGTCCTTGAGCGAAATGTGGAACACTTCAAAATATGAAGTTAGTAATCGTTTCCGGCTAAAAGCCGTTAATATTTTAAGTGGAAGGCGTATATTTTCTGCGCTTTTAACTAGGGTGGCAACGCGGGTTAACTCTCGTCCCTTTTATAGGGACGGGAGTTTTTTGTGTTTTTTTAGTAAAATTCCCTACCTTAAAAGTTTAACGTGAACGAAGAAGATGGCATTATTCATTTATTAAAGGAGAGATAAGACATGTTAGATGTAAAAGTATTACGTGCTAATTTTGAAGAAGTAAAGAAAAAATTGATTAATCGCGGCGGAGAGTTTCTTGAATTAGATAAATTTGAAGAATTGGATCAAAGGCGTCGTGAATTGTTAGTAGGAGTTGAAGAATTAAAAAGTAAACGTAACGAGGTATCTGAGCTAATTGCGAAGTTAAAGCGTGAAAAACAAGGTGCTAATGAACTTATTAGTGAAATGCGTGAAGTAGGCGACAAGATTAAAACGTTAGATGATGAGTTACGCAATGTAGAAGAGGGATTGAATTCTATATTATTGGCATTACCAAATATCCCTAATGAAGCAGTGCCTATTGGAGTATCAGAAGATGATAATGTTGAAATACGTAAGTGGGGAGAAATAAACGAATTTTCATTTGAAGCAAAACCACATTGGGAAGTTGCTGAGAAATTAGGATTACTAGATTTTGAACGGGCAGCAAAAGTAACAGGAAGTCGCTTCGTATATTACAATGGCTTGGGAGCACGTTTAGAGCGAGCAATAGCTAACTTTATGTTAGATTTACATGTTGAAGAACATGGGTATACGGAAGTGATTCCACCATTTATCGTAAATAGCGATAGTTTATTAGGAACAGGACAATTCCCGAAATTTAAGGAGGATGTATTTACATTAAAAGACACAGATTACTCTTTAATTCCAACGGCGGAAGTGCCATTAGCAAACTATTATCGTGATGAAATTTTAAATGGTGAAGATTTACCTATTAATTTTACCGCTCATACGCCATGTTTCCGTTCTGAAGCTGGTAGTGCAGGACGTGATACGAGAGGACTTATTCGTCAGCACCAATTTAGTAAAGTTGAAATGGTTAAATATACAAAGCCAGAAGAATCATACGACGAGTTAGAAAAATTAACAGCAAATGCTGAAAGAGTACTACAATTATTACAATTACCTTATCGAGTAATCGTATTATGCACAGCTGATATGGCATTTCCAGCTGCGAAAACATATGATATTGAAGTTTGGTTACCTAGCTATGGGATATATCGTGAAATTTCTTCTTGCTCAAACTGTGAAGATTTCCAAGCGCGTCGTGCAAGTATACGTTTCCGTCGTACACAAGGTGCTAAACCAGAATTTGTACATACATTAAATGGTTCTGGATTAGCTATAGGTCGTACAGTAGCAGCTATTTTAGAGAACTACCAACAAAAAGATGGCACAGTTATTATCCCAGAAGTATTACGTCCATACATGGGTGGATTAGAAGTTATTAAATAAGTAAGATGCTAATTTGAAGTGTAAATCTAATTATTTACAGAAGAGTCAAATCGTTGTGTATATAAAATAGTTATTAATTTTTATTAAATTAATAACAAATTATTCACTAACAATAAACAACCCAAACACTTTGAAAAATATTTTTTCGAAATGTTTGGGTTTCTTTGGCTGAAAAATCAATTTAGTAGCTGAATTTTGCTCAAACTCTATTTGAAAGTTACATAATTTAAGAGTTTATGGAAGGTAAATACAATTAATTGTATAATCAATATGATGAATAACAAAGGGGATTATTTGAAAGAATTGCAAACTCAAAGTTCTTTACAGAAACATTTGCTCCGTATAAAACCTCACAATTCAACTTGTATACAGCATTTTTTACCATTACATTACTACCATACGCATTAATAGGTGCAATTAAAGATTTAACATCAAGAAAAATATAAATGAACAATAGAGGTGTCACATGCTATTTCAAGAAGGAAATTTATTTGTTAGATATGTTAACGACAAAGATGCATCTATCATCTCTAAATGGTTAACAAATCCAGAAGTTTTACAGTATTACGAAGGAAGAGATAATCCGCAATCTGTAGAAAAGGTACTCGATCATTTTATACATAACCCAAACAGTAATGAAAAAAGATGTTTAGTAGAATTTGATGAAATGCCGATTGGTTACATACAAATGTACCCTGTTGATTCCGAATGGAAAGATTTATATGGATATGAAGAATCACAAAATGTATGGGGCATGGACCAATTCATCGGTGAACCAGCGTATTGGGGAAAAGGAATTGGAACTGATCTCGTTCAAGCAGCAATTACATATATTATGGAAAATTTGGGTGCGGAAGCGATAGCGATGGATCCTAGAGTAAATAATGTACGTGCGATAAGCTGTTATGAAAAATGCGGGTTTAGAAAGGTGAAAGTACTAAAAGAACATGAATTACATGAGGGGAAATTAGAAGATTGTTGGATGGTGGAATATAATAAAAATGCAGGGGGCTTATAAAAATAAAGGGAGCTGTGTGAAATGAAAAAAGCATTAATAGTTATTGATGTACAAGCGGGTATGTATACAGCGGGAATGCCAGTACATAATGGGGAAAAGTTATTAGAAACGTTGCAAGAACTTATTCAAGAATGTCGTTCGAATAGTATTCCGGTTATTTATGTGCAACATAACGGGCCAAAAGATCATCCGTTAGAAAAGGGGACAGATGGTTGGAATGTACATGCGGCGATAGCTCCGCAAGAGGGTGATAGTATTGTTGAAAAGACAACACCCGATTCATTTTATAAGACGAACTTGAACGAAGTTTTACAAGAAAAAGGAATTGAACATGTTATTATTTCAGGAATGCAAACACAGTATTGTGTTGATACAACAACGCGTAGAGCGTTTAGTGAAGGATATAAAGTAACATTAGTAAGTGATGCCCATAGCACGTTTGATACAGATGTACTACGTGCTGAAGATATTGTGAAACATCATAACGTAGTGCTTGGATCATTTGCGGATGTTATTACGTTAAAAGATTTAAAAGTAGAAGCGTAATAACAGAAGTTGCTGTCTCTGAATGGGAGGCAGCTTTTTTTATTGAAAGACAAGTTGTCGAATAATGTCGGAGAACCGATCTATCTAAAAAATCGCTGATAAATATAGATTTACGGTCGATATATTTTAAAAATTGCTGATATATTTGGATTTGTGGTCGATATAATTAGAAAATCGTCGATGTAATTTCATGTACCGAAATGATTGTACAAAAAAAGGAGCACCACTTTATCAAAAAGGGAGCTCCTTCACCAAAATGTTATTTCTTCTTATCTTTATCTAATATATTTTGCTCTTCAGCGAACTCTGTACCAAATGAAAATCTGCGATTAATACGAATATTATCGTTGTTATGACGCGTGCGTGAATGTGAAAAACGATGGACGATTACTTCTGATAATGTAAAGACGATAGCAGAAAGGATACTACCCCATGCAATTTGCATGTAGTTGTCTAATAATATATTACCGAAAATCCAAACGCTTAAATACGTTAGTAAAAAGTTTGTCATAATGGCAGCAGAATCGCCAATTCGATTTAAAATGATTTTATTAACAAACATATAAGAAACGATTGTGACAAATAGACTAAAAGAAATAATTTGGACGAGCGTTGCTGGGAAAAATAAAGCTAATCCGATACTAAAAGCGATGATACACGATATAAATTTGATTACTATTACAGTAAAATCATTCAATATTTACACCTCCGATTTATACATAGTTTTACAATAAATTCAGGAGTTCATACATTGTAACGGTTTAATTTATATAAAACTTTTTCATGTTTGATTTTTTGTCTAAATATTAAAAAAACAACGAAAAAATGTTATAGTAAAATGAGAGCGTATGACATTTTTAGGTAAGGGGGAATCCAAATGTGGATTACTTCAGAAGTAGAAATTCCAGATGAGTTAATCGATCACCTTGAACAAGGGAAGTTAGTATTATTCGTTGGAGCAGGAGTTTCTATGAAGGGGAAATCAAACTTACCGAATTTCGATGATTTAGTTGATGAAATTTCGAAAGCTTTATATGTCGAAAAGCGTGAGATGACAGAACCCCACGATTATTATCTTGGTAAAATTGCGAAAACGAAAGATGTGCATCAAGTTGCAAGAGATCTCGTTAATATAGAAAAATCAAAACCGAACCCATTACATTATGCCATTCCAAGGTTGTTTCCATTAGATACGGATGTTCGAATTGTAACGACAAACTTTGATCAACATTTTACGTCTGTAATTGCTGAAATGAATAGAGAGCTGAATATTTATTATGCACCTGCTTTACCGACAGGGAGAGCATTTAAAGGATTGGCTTACATACATGGAAATATAGAACAGGAGAAAGAAGCTTTAATTTTAACAGATGGTGATTTTGGAAGGGCTTACTTAACGGAAGGTTGGGCGAGACGATTTTTAGTGGATCTATTCTCAAATTACACCGTTTTATTCGTTGGGTATAGTCATAATGACCCAGTAATGAAATATTTAGCAACAGGTTTACCACCGAGTACAAGGCGTTATGCTTTCGTCGCACAAGGTGATAATACATACCATTGGGAGCATTTAGGGATAAGACCAATTGTGTATCCAAATAAAGCAAATAATCACCAATCACTTGTGAAAGCGGTGAAGCGATGGGCGGAATTAATGGGTGATAATTATATTACAAAAAGAATGCGTATTCGTGATATTGTAACAGTTCCTCCATCAGTAGAGCAGGAGCAATTATCGTATGTAAAACAGTCAATAAAAAAAATAGAAACAGTTCGGTACTTTGTTGAATTTGCACGTGAGTATGAATGGGTGGAATGGCTTGAAGCAGAGGGGAAACTAAGAAATTTATTTTTGCTTACGACAAATTATGATGAAGTAGATGAGTTACTTGCGGAATGGTTAGTGGAGCAATTTCTTTTTAGCCATCAAAAAGAACTATTTCAATTGATTTTTAAAAATCATTCTAAAATATCCCCGTTATTATGGCGAACAATTTGTACTTACTTGAACGAAACGAAAGAAACGATGGACCCTTTGTTGTTTGCAAAATGGACATTGCTTGTATTAGAAACGGCAGAAAAAGATAGTAGCTCTATTGAAATGATTTCATACTTATTGCAAAAATGTTCTTTCCCTGAACATAAAGAAATTGGCTTGTTGTTGTTAACGTTTATTTTGGACGGAAAACTGAAATTGAAGCGTGTAAGAAAATGGGGAAATGATACGCAAGAATCGATAGAACTTGAGGAATCGAGTCGTTTGTCGGTGCCTATTTTTTCTCATGTAGAGCGAATTTGGAAGGAGAAAATGAGACCACATATCTCTTACTATGCCGCTCCGATTATGGTTATGGGATTAGAAAAGATACAATTATTGTCATTAAGACAAAATGCACTGAAAAAAAGAGATAGAGAAATTTCAGAGCAAGAGTTACAGCAAAATGATTTTACATTTTTAATTCAAATTGTAAAAGAATGTCTTACATATTTATGTGAAAACAATGAGAAAAAAGCGAATTATTATATTACAGAAATGATAGAAACAGATAGTGTACTTCAAAAGCGAATTGCGATTGAAGCAATGAGTAAAAATGTATTCGTTACTGCGGATGTCAAATTAAAGTGGTTACTATATGAAGGCCTTCTTTTAGATTTCACATATAAACATGAAGTGTTTCAACTTTTAAAGATTTATTATGCTGACGCTTTAGAAGAAACAAAAGAAGAAATTATTCAAAATGTATTAGAACATCTTGCAGAAGAGAGGGCGTTTGATGCTTGTCTCGTTTTAGATTCATTATTTGCATGCGATTCGAATAGTCGATGCACGATAGAAGGATATGAATTAATGAAACAGAAGCACCCTCATTTTTCTTCTGATCGATACAGTGTTCCAAAGAAAGAGTCTATTGAACAAAGCATTACGTGTAATGTAACAGCAGACGGATTACTACAGCTGAAAGACGATGAAATAATGAAGCAAGTTCGGCAGTTTTCTCAAGATGGTGTTTTTGAGCAACGCCATTTTTTAGAGATGTTATCAAAAGCATGTAAATTAAATGTAGAGTGGAGTATTTCGTTTGCTTATCAACTAGTAGGCGTGCACGAAATTAGTAATGAAGTTTGGTTTGTTTGTATTAGAGAGTGGCGAAATAATAGGAATTTGACGAATGAGCAAATTCAAAGGATCATTCCGTTATTGCAGAAGTTTGTTAGAAATACTACTTTTCATTGGCTAATTAGTAGTTTTTTATATGAAATTAGCAATCGATTAGAAGAGCTAGAAGAGAATAGTATACGGGTTGTAAAGCGCTTTGCTTTTTCAGTATTTCCACAAGTTATGAGAGGGGAAACGGATTTTAAAATTGGAAAACAAGAGTTTTACAATGAGTCTATACAGCATCCTGTGGGGAAGATGACTGCTGTATTACTAAAACTGTTAGCATACGATCACTTATATGATCGCAATGTGTATGAATATTTATTTTTATTTGAGGAACAGGTAAGGGTTACTTCGGAAAGAACGAACTTTATGTTAGCTCGTTTAACAGCAGATATTACGTTTTTATACCATATTGAGAAGCAATGGTGTCGAAAATATGTATTACCTTACTTAGATTTAAAGAAAGAAAATGAGCTGACCAAATATGCGTGGGCGGGATTATGTTATACGCAAATTAATTTACCTCTATTTACAGAAATGAAGAGATATATTAAATATGCGGTAGAGCATTTAGAGGCGCTACATCCGTATACGAGAGAAGCATTTTTAAAATGGCTTAGTTTTGTATTTATTAAATGTGTGCTGTATTGGGAGCAAAAAACAGATTGGTTGTATCCACTTTTAATGCAAGTAAACGAAAATAATAAAATTAAATTTATGCAGTATGTATGCTACTACGTAAAAACGTTAAGCGGAAAGGAACAACAAAAATTTTGGACAGCGTGGCTAAGTGTATTTTTAAGAGAACGTCCGAAAATGGGCGTAATAACAACGAGAGAGTATATGATGCTTTTACGTATTGTTTTATGCATGGATGAAATTTTAGAAAAAGGACTTTGTATTATTTCCAGTAAATTTCTAGGTGTAGAAGGGCAATGTAATCAAGAAGAAATGAAACAGTTATTTATTGAGATGCTTGAAAAGAAGGATAGTATGAAAGAATATAAAGAGCTGTATGCAAATGTGTTTTTTATTTTACTTCAAACACGTCAAGAAGCTGATTTACTTGAAAATGAAATCATACAAATAAAAGAACTATTAATCCAGTATGAAGTAGAAAAACATGTATTAAATTTAATTGAAAATGAGATGATTCGTATCGGAATTGTAATGGGGAATTTACAAGAGGGACTATAGGGCGGTAGCGGAATTTTTAAAAAATAAATAAAAAGTTGTTGACAGTATTTTAAAAAGCGTTCTATAATACGAATCATACTTATTCAATTTCAAAAACATTTGAATAAACAAAGTGCAATGAAGAGATCACAGTAGTGGTTAGTCTTACTGTAACAGAGAGCTGGTGGTTGGTGTGAACCAGTACAGGGATAATCATGAATTACAGTCTTGGAGCATCTTTTTCGTAGTAAAGATACGATTGTCTTTATGAAGAAAGAGCGGTCAATTGATCGTTAACAGTGAAGAGAGGTAGACAGAAATATAGTCTACAACTAGGGTGGTACCGCGATAAATATCGTCCCTACTGATTTATTCAGTAGGGACTTTTTGTATTTTGGTGGCCCAACTTGAAAATAAAATAAACATGCGTTGAAAGGAAAAGGAGTAGTTGTTGTTTCCCTGTAACAGAGAGCTGGTGGTTGGTGCGAACCAGTACAAAAACAAGAGCGAATTACAGTCCTGGAGCATCTTTTTCAAAGTAAAGATACTTATTGTCTTTATGAAGGGGAAGACGGTCAAATGATCGTTAACAATGAAGAGAGGTAGACGAAATAAGTCTACAACTAGGGTGGTACCGCGATAAATATCGTCCCTACTGATTGGATCAGTAGGGATTTTTTGTACAAAAAAAGTGGGATTTTAACTAGTAGATAGTGTCTTTGTACTAATTATTAGTTTAAAATAAGAAGAGGTATCGATTCCACAATGAATTTGTATAATTTATCAGTTCAGAAAATAGAGAATTTTCCATTCTCTTACTATATTTTTAAAACATTAGAGGAGGATTTCCAAATGGCAAATCATGAATTAGATCAATTACGTAAACAGGTAGATGAAATCAATTTACAATTACTACACCTTTTAAACAAACGAGGTGAAATCGTTCAAAAAATTGGGGAGCAAAAACAAGTGCAAGGTACGAAACGCTTTGATCCAGTACGTGAGCGTGAAGTACTTGATATGATTGCAGAGCATAACGAAGGACCATTCGAAACGTCAACGGTTCAACATATTTTCAAAACGATTTTCAAAGCAAGCTTAGAACTACAAGAAGATGATAACCGTAAAGCATTACTAGTATCACGTAAAAAGAAAAAAGAAAATACAATTGTTAATGTTAAAGGTGAATTAATTGGAAACGGAACACAAACGTTCATTATGGGACCTTGTGCAGTAGAAAGCTTAGAGCAAGTTCGCCAAGTAGGGCAAGCGATGAAAGATCAAGGACTTAAATTAATGCGTGGTGGTGCTTTCAAACCGAGAACATCTCCATACGATTTCCAAGGTTTAGGAGTAGAAGGTTTACAAATTTTACGCCAAGTAGCAGATGAGTTCGATTTAGCGATTATTAGTGAAATTTTAAATCCGAATGACGTAGAAATGGCGCTAGAATATGTTGATGTAATTCAAGTTGGGGCACGTAACATGCAAAACTTCGATTTACTACGAGCTGTAGGTAAAGTTAACAAGCCAGTATTATTAAAACGTGGTTTAGCAGCAACAATTGATGAGTTCATTAACGCAGCGGAATACATTATTGCGCAAGGTAACGACCAAATTATTCTTTGTGAGCGCGGTATTCGCACATACGAAAGAGCGACACGTAACACATTAGATATTTCAGCAGTACCGATTTTAAAGAAAGAAACACATTTACCAGTTATCGTTGACGTAACGCATTCAACTGGACGTAGAGATCTATTATTACCAACAGCGAAAGCGGCACTTGCAATTGGAGCAGATGCAGTAATGGCGGAAGTACATCCAGACCCAGCAGTTGCGTTATCAGATTCTGCACAGCAAATGGATATTCCAGAATTCCATAGATTCATGGATGAGTTAAAAGGTTTCAAAAATAAATTATCTTAATTCCATATCATATATGCGCTGAAGAGGAAACAGTAGTGCTTATCTCACTGTTAAAGAGAGCTGATGGTCGGTGTGAATCAGTACAAAGGTAAGCATGAATTACAGCCTTGGAGCATCTTTCCCGCCACTTATGGAGGGAAAGACGGTCAAATGATCGTTAAAGAAGAAGAGAGGTAGACGAAATAAGTCTACAACTAGGGTGGTACCGCGATAAACATCGTCCCTACTGAGCGCTCAGTAGGGACTTTTTTGTACAAAAAAATAATAAAGGGGCAAGAGAAATGAGATACATTACAGCTGGAGAATCACATGGTCCGCAGTTAACAGTTATTTTAGAAGGTGTACCAGCAGGTTTAACACTCACGGCGGAACAGATTAATAAAGAATTATTAAGAAGACAAAAAGGGCATGGACGCGGAAGACGCATGCAAATTGAAACGGATACAGTTGAAATTGTAAGTGGTGTACGTCACGGAATGACTCTTGGCTCACCAATTACGTTAATCGTAAAAAATGATGATTTCAAACATTGGACGAAAGTAATGGGTGCAGAGCCAATTTCAGAACAAGAAAGTAAAGAAATGAAACGTACTATAACGAAACCACGTCCAGGACATGCGGATTTAAACGGGGCAATTAAATATGGCCATCGTGATATAAGAAATGTGTTAGAGCGCTCTTCTGCAAGAGAAACGACAGTTAGAGTTGCAGCTGGTGCAGTTGCGAAACAAATTTTGAAAGAATTAGGTGTGGAAATTGCAGGGCATGTCCTTGAAATTGGTGGAGTAAAAGCGAAGCATATTACTCACTTACCGATAGAAGAAATTCAAACGATTACTGAAAACTCACCAGTTCGATGTTTAGATAAGGAAGTAGAACAAGAAATGATGGATGCGATTGATGATGCGAAAAGTAGCGGAGATTCAATCGGTGGTATTGTTGAGGTAATTGCAGAAGGTATGCCAATTGGAGTTGGTAGCTACGTTCATTACGATCTTAAATTAGATGCAAAACTTGCCGGTGCTATTATGAGCGTGAATGCGTTTAAAGGTGCTGAAATCGGAATTGGTTTTGAGGCGGCAAGACAGCCGGGAAGTAAAGTGCACGATGAAATTATGTGGGATGAAGAAAGAGGCTACACAAGAAAAACAAATAATGCAGGTGGCTTAGAAGGCGGTATGACAACAGGTATGCCAATTGTAGTAAGAGGTGTGATGAAGCCAATTCCTACATTATATAAACCGTTAGCAAGTGTTGATATTGATACGAAAGAAGCGTTCCAAGCGAGTATTGAGAGATCTGATAGCTGTGCAGTACCCGCAGCAGGTGTTGTAGCTGAAGCTGTTGTGGCATGGGAACTTGCAGATGCACTTGTCGAACAATTCGGAAAAGATCGTATGGAATTATTAAAGCAAAACATTATGCAACATAACAAATACGCAAAAGAATTTTAATACAAAGGCGGGTTTAACATGCGAGTAAAAGATCAACTATCATCATTACAACCGTATAAACCAGGTACATCACCAGAGCAAATGAAAGAAGTATACGGGAATCATTCATTTGTTAAGTTAGCATCAAATGAAAATCCATTTGGCTGTTCACCTCGTATTTTAGGAGAATTACAAAAATCGTGGCAAGAACATGCTTTATATCCTGACGGAGGTGCTGCAAAGCTCCGTCAAACGATTGCAGAGAAATTACAAGTGCAAATGGAACAAGTGCTTTGTGGTAGTGGACTTGATGAAGTTATTCAAATTATAAGCCGTGCAGTGCTATGTAAAGGAGATAATATCGTAACAGCTGGCGAAACATTTCCTCAGTACCGTCATCATGCGGTTATTGAAGGATGTGAAGTGAAAGAAGTTCCTTTAAATAACGGTGTATATGACTTAGATGGAATTTCTTCAGTGATTGATAAACATACAAAAATCGTTTGGATTTGTAACCCGAATAATCCGACAGGCACACATGTTAATGAGCGAAAATTAAATCAATTTATTGAGGGAGTTAGTGAAAAGACGTTAATTGTCATTGACGAAGCATACTATGAATATGTAACCGCGAAAGATTTCCCAGAGACGTTACCACTATTAGAAAAACATAAAAACCTTCTTATATTAAGAACGTTTTCTAAAGCGTACGGTTTAGCATCATTTCGCGTTGGGTATGCGATTGGACAAGAAGAATTAATCGAGAAATTAAATGTCGTTCGTTTGCCGTTTAACGTGTCTTCATTAGCACAAAAAGCTGCAACGATTGCCTTTAGTGATGAAGCGTTCATTGAAGAAATAGTACGTGTTAACGAAGAGGGATTACAACAGTACGAAAGTTTTTGTAAAGAAAATGAAATCCCGTTTTATCCATCACAAACGAACTTTATCTTCTTGCCAGTAGAGAATGCTGGAGAAATTTATGAAGCTTGTGCGCACGCTGGGTTTATTATTCGTCCGTTCCCAAATGGCGTACGCATTACAATTGGTACAAGGGAACAAAATGAGGGAGTGATTTCAGTGTTAAAACAACACTTTGAAAATAAAAAAAGTAAGTCTCGAGATGAGGCACATGTGTAAAAAGGTAGTATTAATTGGAACAGGATTAATAGGAGGCTCTCTTGCGTTAGCGATAAAAAAAGAGCACGATGTAACGATTATCGGCTATGATATATTTAAAGAACAAGTAGAGCGCGCAAAAGAATTACATGTAGTTGACGAAGTAGCAGTAGATTTACAGCGTGCATGTGAGGAGGCAAATTTAATTGTTTTTGCCTCTCCAGTTGAAGAAACAAAAAAGTTATTACACAAACTTGCATCATTTCATTTACGAGAAGATGTTATCGTTACCGATGTAGGAAGTACAAAAGGGACAATTATGAATGAAGCGGAAGCTTTATTATCAAAGAAAGTTTCTTTTATCGGCGGACATCCGATGGCAGGTTCTCATAAAACTGGCGTTGAAAGTGCAAAGGCACACTTATTCGAAAACGCATTTTACATTTTAACCCCAATGAATCACGTGCCAACTAATCAAGTGGATGAGCTAAAAGAATGGTTAAAAGGAACAGGCTCGCATTTTCTCGTTTTAAATACAAAAGAACACGATTATGTAACAGGAATTGTTAGTCATTTTCCGCATCTGATAGCAGCAGGATTAGTGAAACAAGTTGAGAAGCACGCTGGTGATAATCCGCTTATTCATCAACTAGCTG
The DNA here is from genome assembly GCF_001043575.1 of Bacillus sp. LK2. Lineage (NCBI taxonomy): Bacteria > Bacillati > Bacillota > Bacilli > Caryophanales > Bacillaceae > Bacillus > Bacillus sp. LK2. Next base: position 192,369 of record NZ_LDUK01000005.1, on the reverse strand, counting down.
CAGGCGGATTTAAAGATATTACACGTATTGCATCAAGTAGTCCGAAAATGTGGAGTGATATTGTAAAACAAAACCGCGAGCATTTATTGGAACTATTAGAAGAATGGATTTCTGAAATGGAAGAGTTATATAAGACGGTTTCTAAAGGAGACGCAGGCGAAATACAAAACTATTTTGCTGACGCAAAAGAATACCGTGATTCTTTACCGGTACGAAAGAGGGGCGCAATTCCTGCCTATCACGACTTATATGTCGATGTTTTAGATAAAGTAGGGGCTTTAGCTCATATTACGAGTATTCTAGCAGAAGAAGAAATTAGTATTACAAACTTGCAAATATTAGAAGCGCGCGAAGGACTACTTGGAGTGTTACGAATTAGTTTCCAAAGAGAAGAAGATCGCATGCAGGCAAAGCTAGCACTAGGAATAGAAGAATACCAAACGTATGAAACAATTTAAAAAAGAAGGTGAGAACGTGAAAGAAACAATAATACAACCTGTAACTAATGGATTGAATGGCACAATTAAAATCCCTGGTGATAAATCCATTTCGCATCGCGCTGTCATGTTTGGCGCAATCGCAGAAGGAAAAACAACTATTCAAGGGTTTCTACCTGGTGCGGATTGTTTAAGTACCATTTCTTGTTTTAAAGAAATGGGAGTAGAGATTACGCAAAATGGAGACGAAGTTAAGGTAGTTGGAAAAGGATTAGAAGGTTTACAAGAACCGAAACAAGTTTTAGATGTAGGTAATTCTGGTACAACGATACGATTAATGTCAGGTATATTGGCAAACACACCATTCTTTTCTTGTGTACAAGGTGACGCTTCAATTGCGAAGAGACCGATGCAACGTGTAACAAATCCATTAAAACAAATGGGCGTAAACATTGATGGCCGAGAAGAAGGAACGTTTACGCCGCTTACAATACGTGGTGGAGATTTAAAAGCGATCGAATATACTTCACCTGTCGCAAGTGCACAAGTAAAGTCAGCTATTTTACTTGCAGGTCTTCGTGCAGAAGGTGTAACAGCTGTTACAGAACCGCATATTTCTCGTGATCATACAGAAAGAATGCTTGAGGCGTTTGGTGTTACAGTAACTCGTGAAGGAAAAACTGTAAAACTAGCTGGTGGACAAAAGCTAAAAGGAACAGATGTTCAAGTTCCAGGTGACGTATCATCAGCCGCATTTTTCTTAGTAGCAGGTGCAATTATTCCAAATAGTAAACTACTATTACAAAATGTAGGAATGAATCCGACTCGAACAGGTATTATAGATGTTTTAGAGCAAATGGGCGCTACATTTACTATAGAACCAATTAATGAAGATGCATCAGAACCTGCTGCAAACATTACAATTGAAACATCTTCGCTAAAAGGAATTGAAATTGGCGGAGACATTATTCCAAGATTGATCGACGAAATACCAATTATCGCTTTAGCAGCAACACAAGCAGAAGGAATTACAGTCATTAAAGATGCACACGAGTTAAAAGTGAAAGAAACGAATCGTATCGATACAGTCGTTGCTGAATTAACGAAACTCGGAGCCCGCATTGAAGCAACTGATGATGGAATGATTATTTACGGTAAAGCAACTTTAAAGGGCGATACAGTACATAGTCACGGAGATCACCGCATTGGAATGATGCTTGCGATTGCCGGCTGTATAGCTAAAGGGAAAACAACGATTGAAGATGCAGAAGCAGTAGGTGTATCATACCCTACATTTTTTGAAGAGCTGCAAACGTTAGCTAAATAATATGATGAGAAGCAGATACATAATGTATCTGCTTTTTTATATAAGATAGATGTTGATATTTGTCGGTAAATCGATATTCTATGTCGAAGTGTCGATATAATTCAAGTTGTGTTCGATATATTCCAGTTTCCGTCGATATAATTGGAGTTGTGTTTCGATATATTTCATTTTCCGTTCATATAATTTCGTTCACCGAACTGTAATATTGAGAATTATGGTACAATTCAAACAAGGAATGGAGGAGAAATATATGAACGTTATACAATTAAAAGAAGATAAGTTTAGAGAAGCAATACGTTTATCAGAATATGCTTTTCAATATAAAGCAAATGAAGAATGGGTAGAGCAGAAAATTACACGAATGAAGGAAAGTCATCAAATATACGGCATTATGGAGGGGGAAGAATTAGCAGCAAAACTCCACCTTATTCCGTTTCATATTTACATAGGACAAGAAAAATTTAAAATGGCTGGCGTTGCAGGGGTAGCAACGTATCCTGAGTATAGAAGAAGTGGGTATGTGAAAGAATTGCTTCAACACTCACTTCAAACGATGAAAAAAGATGGTTATACAGTATCGATGTTACATCCATTTGCAGTGTCTTTTTACCGTAAATATGGCTGGGAACTTTGTGCGAATCGCCTTGCATGTCATATGGAGAAGAGCGATTTAGTAATGAAAAAACAAGTGAAAGGTACTGTGAAACGTTTCAATAAAGAAAATCACTCAGAAGAAGTAGAGAAGATCTATGAAACATTTGCTGAACGCTTTTCAGGTATGCTAGTTCGCAGTGAAAAATGGTGGTTACAAGCGGTTTACCATGACTTAACATTAGCGATTTACTATGATGAAAATAAAACTGCAGCTGGTTACATGTTATATAAAATAGATAATTATAAAATGACAGTAGAAGAATTTGTTCCACTGCATAATGAAGCTAGAAATGGCCTTTGGAACTTCATCTGCCAACATGATTCTATGATTAAAGAACTTGAAATGATACTAAGTGAAAAAGAACCGTTGTTATATACATTGCAAGAGCCACGAGTGAAAGCAGAAATGAAACCATATTTTATGGGTAGAATTGTAGATGTGCAGCCGTTCTTAAATCAATATGAGTTGAACTGGAACAATGTACAGCAAGAAGTGATTTTACATATTACTGATTCATTTGCTCCGTGGAATAACGTAACAGTGAGGCTTGCAAATCATGAAATAACAATTATAAAAGAAGAGACATTAAATAAAGGAATTAGACTAGATATCAATGCGTTATCGACAATAATGTTTGGCTACAAACGTCCGTTAGAACTATATGAATTAGAATTAATTAGCGGAAATGAAGAGGAAATACGAGCATTTGAGAATGTAGTACCGGTGCGTGAAGCATTTATTTATGATTTCTTTTAATTCATACTATATGCTATATATGATCAAGAAAAAGTACTATAATGAAAATATTTTTATTATGGTACTTTTCTATTAATAGTGTGAAACCATTGTTTTAAGAGAGGTAAGAGAGTAATACAAACATGCAAAAATATATATAATGGAATTTATATTCTATTTTACAAATTAGGATGGAGTATAAATGCTAGAAAGAGTTCAAAACCTCAAAAATGTTTAGTGAAGTTTTAGGAGGGAAAGTAGAATGGTTAGGCAAGCAGTAGGTGCAATCGTATTCCAACATAATGAATTGTTATTAATACATAAGGTGAAAATTAGTGATATAAAAGGAGAATATACTTTGTCAAAAGGGGAATGGGATTTTCCTAAAGGCGGTGTAAAACATACAGATAATGACTTAGAAAGTGCTATGTTGAGAGAGTTGGAAGAAGAAACAGGCTCTAAAAAATTTAAAGTTATTAGCCAATTTGAAGATAAGATTTGCTTTGAGTGTCCTGAAGAACTCAAAGTGAAAATTGGATATGAAAAGCAAGAAACTACTATGTTTTATGTAGAATATATAGGTGATAGAACAGATTTAAATCCAAAAGATAATGAAATAAGCCAGGTTCAATTCTTTAAGATACAAGATGTATTGAGAGTTTTAAGTCATGATGATACAAAGAATTTTTTTGAAGGGATAATTCAAAAAATGTATTGATAACCTAGTTGAGTGTGTTATTTGATAAATGCGACATTGGCTTAGTCACAAACTTGACTTTTAATCCATGTAATTTATAATTAAAAACGGAATGAATTTTCATTCCTGAAAATTGAGGTGGGAAAAATGGCTAAAAACAAACAAGACGATATTTTTAATGCCGCTATGCAACTTTTTGCAGAGCGAGGGTACGATGGTACAACAATTCCGATGATTGCCGAAAAAGCAAATGTCGGTGCAGGTACTATTTATCGTTACTTTGAAAATAAAGAGTCACTCGTTAACTCATTATTTTCAAAATGTATGTTACAACTATCTGAAATATTAAAAACCGATTTTCCTGTTGAAGCAAATATCCGTGAACAGTTTAGTCATACATACAACCGTTTATTTGAATTTGCGCGAAACAATGTGGATGCTTTTCTTTTTACAAATTCTCACTGTGATAGTTATTTTCTTGATGAACAGAGTAAGAAAATATTTGACGATTTTATTGGCTTCTTTATGAATATTATTGAAGATGGAATCGAAAAAGGTTTTCTTCGTCCATTACCTCCAGTTGCACTAATTATTATCATATATCAACCACTTGAAAAATTAATAAAAGTAATGGCGACAGGGGAATTAGAATATACAAAAGAATTAGTAAAAGAATTGGAAGAAAGCTCTTGGAATGCTATTAGAATCATTTGATTCTATAGCTTATAAGGATAGGAATGAATATTCATTCCTAAATAGATATGTAAAATGAGAACAGGAGCTGGTATATCTGTACAACTAAGGGAATGAATATTCATTCCGATAGAATGAGTTTTAATAGAATTCGAAAAAATGATTGATAGAATAATAGGAATGAACGTTCATTCCGGAAAGGTATATTCAAAAATAGGAATGAATATTCATTCCGCATGCAACTCTAATAACGGGAGATGATTCATATGAGTAAGTTAAAAAGTTGGAGAAGTTTATCTTTTCTATTATGGATAGTTATTACTATCACAATGATAGTAACAATGCCTAATATGGATAAATTAGTGAAAGAAAAAGGGCAAATTACTATTCCAAAAACAGAACAAAGCAGTATAGCTGACAAGATGATTAAAAAAATGGATAAAGACGGAGTTGAAAAGTATGAAATTATAGCTGTCTTTAATAGTGGAATTAAGAAGGCTTTAACAAATGAGCAAAAAGAGGAAATAACGAAAACTATCACTGCTTTACAAAATGAAAAAGAGCAATTAGGAATTAAGGATATTGTCACACACTTAGATAATAAAGAATTGGAGAAACAATTAGTTTCTAAAGATAATACGACTATTTTAACGCAAATATCGGTAGATAAAAAACATGGTGAAATATCAAAAGTTGCAAGCGGGCTTCAAAATAAAATTAAACCAGAAGGTGTAAAAACGTATTTAACAGGAAGTGATTTAATAGCGGATGACTTTCTTAAATCCACACAAGAGGGAGTGAAAAAAACAGAAATTATCTCAATCATTTTCATTCTTGTTGTTTTAATTATTGTTTTTCGTTCGCCAATAGTTCCAATTATTTCTCTTCTTACAGTTGGGGTATCTTATTTAGTTTCAATGGGGGTAATTGCCCATCTTGTAGATCAATTTAATTTTCCGTTTTCAAACTTTACGCAAGTCTTTTTAGTTGTCGTCCTGTTTGGAGTTGGAACAGATTATAACATTTTATTATATACGAGATTTAAAGAAGAATTAAGTAAACAAGAAAATGCATATTTAGCTACGAAAGAGACATTTAAATCGGCAGGTAAAACCGTTTTATATAGTGGGATAGCAGTGCTAATTGGGTTTGCATCACTTGTTTTAGCAAGTTTTAAATTATATCAATCTACTTCAGCAGTAGCAATAGGCATCGCAATATTACTATTAGTATTAACCACTTTAAATCCTTTTTTCATGGTGTTATTAGGGAAAGGAATGTTTTATCCAGTTAAAACATTTAAAGGTCATGAGGATAGTCGTTTATGGGGATTCTTCGCGAAAAACTCAGTAGCAAGACCATTTGTTGCTTTAATCATTGTATTTGTGATATCGATTCCTTTCGTATTAAAATATTCTAACACGCTTAATTACAATGATTTATTTGAAGTAGATAATAAGTATGAATCAAAAATGGGGATTAATGTAATAGAAGAGCATTTCCCGCCTGGTTTCTCTTCACCGGGTACGTTAGTTATTCAATCTGACAAAAAGCTAGATGAAGCGACTTCTCTACAAACTTTAGATGAACTAACTGAAAAAATTTCGAAAGTTAAAGGGGTTTCAGAAGTATATTCACCGACGCGTCCAACTGGAGATAAGATTAAAGAATTATATATAAATAAACAAGCCGGAGAACTGAATACAGGCTTAGGAGATGCAAATGGTGGCATAAAAGAAATTAATGACGGATTATCAGATGCTAAAGACAAAATGGGTAGTAATGACTCAAATAGTCTCGCAAATGTTCAAAAGTTAATTGATGGAACAAATGAGGCGAAAAATGGTGTATCAGCATTAGGAACAGCTTTAAATCAATTATCGAATGGAATAAACAATGGGGCACAAGGGGCGAAGCAAATAGAGGATGGGCTAGCATCATTAAACGGAAATATCAATGTCCTTTCAAATGCAACTTCGCAGCTTCATGCTGGTTATGCTCAGTTAGAAAAAGGTTTAAGTTCTTACGATCAATATTTCGGAAGTATTTCTCAAGCGATTGATGGTGCGAAAAAAGGATATGAACAAATTGAAACGTTAATGAACAATTTCATTCAAACAAAACCAGAATTAGCAAAGGATCCTAATATACAGCAAACATTAGGAATTGCAAAAGAAGCTCAGAAGCAATTGAATGTCCTTTCAAATGAATTAAATCAATTAGCGACGCAGCACAAAGCAGCGATGAGTTCATTTAAAGAAGCAAATCAATCATTATTGAAAGTAGATAATGGTTTAAAGGAAATGAACAATGGAGTAACGCAACTACAAAAAGGAGCTGCTGAACTGAAAAATGGCTTGAACGAAGGAGCTACAGGTTCAAAGCAAATTGCGAACAAATCAGCTGAGTTACAATCTGGATTAACGAAAATTAACGATGGGCAAGGGCAACTATTAACTGGACTTAAAGATTTGCAAGAAAAGATGGGACAATTGCAATCAGGTTTATCTAAAAGTACAGAGGGTTTAGGAAAAGTAAGTAACGGTCTAGGGGACGCTCAAAAATATTTAGGCGAGCTAAATGAGTCGAAAAGCTCTGAGAAATTTTATATTCCGAAAGAAGTTTTAGAAGGAGAAGATTTCCAGAAAGTATTAAATACGTTTATGTCACATGATAGAAAAATTGCTAAAATGACTATCATTTTAGATGTAAATCCGTATTCAAAAGAGGCAATGCCAATTATTCAAGAAATAAATAAAACAATAGATGGTGCTTTAAATGGAACAGAACTAAAAAGTGCGAAAAAAGCAATCGGCGGGACAACAGCTAGAAACGTTGATTTAAAAGAAGTAACCGGGCAAGATTTCTTACGTACAGCTACGATTATGTTAATTGGTATTACGCTGGTTTTAATCGTGATCACACGTTCATTTTTAAACTCAATCTTTATCATTGGATCATTAATTTTAGCGTACTTTGCATCGCTTGGTATTAGTGAACAAATTAGTGCACATTTATTAAATGTAGAGTCATTAAGCTGGAATGTTCCATTCTTTAGCTTCATTATGATTGTTGCTTTAGGAGTGGATTATAGTATTTTCTTAATGATGCGTTATAACGAGCTAGAAGGGGATTCAGTAACGAAGATTGTAAATGCATCTCGTCACATAGGAGGAGTTGTATTATCAGCGGCACTTATTTTAGGAGGGACATTTGCAGCATTAATTCCTTCAGGTGTATTAACGCTTATACAAGTGGCATTAGTTGTTGGCATTGCCCTTATACTATTAGCTTTAATAGTGATGCCGATATTGTTACCTGCTTTAATAGGGTTAACGAGTAAAATACAAAGTTATAAAAAGAAAATAATTGATACGAAGTAATAAAAAACTGTAGAGAGGTTTTTCTCTACAGTTTTTTTATGCAATTATGGGCTTGATTTCACACCATAAAAGTAATCAACCGTTGCTATTCATCCAGCTTCTACTATATAATAGCTATAGTCTACAATAATTGAGTCGTAATATGCGATTTTTTAAGACAATCGGTGAGAAAACGCTGAAATAAGCGGTATTAGTAGGAGGACACAAATGATTACAGTAAGTAACGTTAGTTTGCGTTTCGCGGATCGCAAATTGTTTGAAGATGTTAACATAAAATTTACGCCAGGTAATTGCTACGGTTTAATTGGAGCAAACGGTGCTGGTAAATCAACATTTCTAAAGATTTTATCTGGAGAAATCGAACAATCAACAGGTGACATACATATTACGCCAGGTGAGCGTCTAGCAGTATTAAAACAGAACCACTTCGAATATGAAGAGTTCCCAGTATTAGAAACAGTAATTATGGGTCACACACAACTTTATAAAGTAATGCAAGAGAAAAATGCTATTTACATGAAAGAAGACTTTAGTGATGAAGATGGTATGCGTGCTGCTGAACTTGAAGGTGAGTTCGCTGAGCTTAACGGTTGGGAAGCTGAGTCAGAAGCTGCAATCTTACTAAAAGGACTTGGTATTGGTGAAGATCTTCATGATAAGAAATTATCAGAATTAACTGGGGCAGAGAAAGTAAAAGTATTACTTGCTCAAGCTTTATTCGGTAAACCTGACATTCTATTACTAGATGAGCCTACCAACCATTTGGACTTAAAAGCGATTCAATGGTTAGAGAACTTCTTAATGAACTTTGAAAATACAGTAATCGTTGTATCCCATGACCGTCACTTCTTAAATAAAGTTTGTACGCACATGGCTGATCTTGATTTCGGTAAAATTCAACTTTATGTTGGTAACTATGACTTCTGGTACGAGTCAAGCCAATTAGCTTTAAAATTAACACAAGATGCTAATAAGAAAAAAGAAGAGAAAGTAAAAGAGTTACAAAACTTCATTGCACGCTTTAGCTCAAACGCATCTAAAGCGAAACAAGCAACTTCTCGTAAAAAATTATTAGATAAAATTACATTAGATGATATTAGACCATCATCACGTCGTTATCCATTCGTTGGTTTCACACCTGAGCGTGAAATAGGAAATGACTTATTAACTGTTGAAGGTCTTTCTAAAACAATTGATGGTGAAAAAGTGTTAGATAATGTGTACTTCACTTTAAATAAAGGTGATAAAGTTGCATTTATCGGTCGTAACGATATTGCGATGACAACATTATTTAAAATCCTTATGGGTGAAATGGAGCCAGATAGCGGTTCATTCAAATGGGGTGTTACAACATCTCAATCGTATTTCCCAAGAGATAACTCTAAATACTTTGAGAACAGTGACTTCAACTTAGTTGATTGGTTACGCCAATTCTCTCCACAAGATGAGTCAGAAAGCTTCTTACGTGGTTTCTTAGGCCGTATGTTATTCTCAGGTGAAGAAGTTAAGAAGAACGTTTCTGTATTATCTGGAGGCGAAAAAGTTCGTTGTATGCTATCTAAAATGATGTTAAGTGGTGCGAACGTAATCACACTTGACGATCCAACGAACCACTTAGACCTTGAGTCTATCACTGCATTAAACAACGGTTTAATTGCATTCAAAGGTACAATGTTATTCACATCTCATGACCATCAGTTCGTACAAACAATTGCAAACCGCATTATCGAAGTAACGCCAAACGGTGTAATCGATAAAGAGGCAACTTACGATGAGTTCTTAGAAAATGATGAACTTCAAAAACAAGTAGATGCAATGTACAAAGGTCAATAATAAACGATGAAAAGGAGCTGTCTCACAAGTCGAGTTTTCGACTGTGTGCCAGCTCTTTTTTGTCATTTACTGAAAGGGAAATATAAATTTTATTTTCAAATAAAGCGAATAATTATTCAACAATAATATTAATGATAGCAAGAAATTTTTGAAGTAGGGATAAACCTTGAAATGATAATAAACTGTTTTTTATAGTGAATTTTAGTATATTGCATTAATGTTCCAAAATTGGAGATAGATATGTTTGCGGATTTATGAATAAAGGTTTATAGTGGGTAATGTTCTAATTAGCGGATGAATTTAGGGAAGAACTTAATGTAAGAACTTAATGTAAGAAAACAGGAAATGTTACAAAATTATTTTATTAAATAGAAACCAAGGTCAAAATGTTTAAAAAGAAATAGTTGAATAAATAATAGCTTCAAATTATAATTACTAATATTCTTCATATAGTTAAACAAATAAAACCTATTTGAAGAAGAAAAATTGAATAGAGAGACAGACTTATATCAAAATAAGCCTTGGATGATCAAAAGAGGTGGAGAAATGAAACAATTACTATTAAAGAGTAAACGAGTGTTAAGCAATCATTTTGGATTTTTCGTGTTTGCCGTTATTTTATTCTGGTTAAAAACATACGCAGCTTATGTGACAGAATTTAATTTAGGGATATCAAACACAATCCAAAAGTTCTTACTGTTTTTCAACCCGTTAAGCTCAGCAGTTCTATTTTTAGGTCTTGCATTATTCGCAAAGGGGAAACGAGCTTACATTTGGTTAATTGTTATTAATTTGCTAATGTCTATACTTTTATACGCAAACGTAGTATATTACCGCTTTTTCAGCGATTTTATTACGTTCCCGACATTAACACAAACGAATAACTTTGGAGATTTAGGTGGTAGTATTTTTGCATTGCTACACTTATATGATCCGCTATATTTCTTAGATACAATCATTTTAATTGTTTTAGTCGCAATGAAATTTGTAAATCCTAAACCAATCCGTGTTGCGAAGCATAAATTATCTCTAGTATTTTTAGTAGGTATTTTATTCTTTAGTATTAACTTAGGACTTGCAGAATCTGACCGTCCTGAATTATTAACTAGAACATTTGACCGCAATTATATCGTGAAATATTTAGGGGCGTACAACTATACGATTTATGATGGCATTCAAAGTGCGAAAGCATCAACAGAACGTGCATTAGCAGATGGAGATAGTATGACAGAAGTAAGAAACTATCTTGCATCAAGTTATGCAAGTCCAAATCCTGAGTATTTTGGTAAAGGAAAAGGAATGAACGTAATTTATATTCATCTAGAGTCATTCCAAAACTTTTTACTAAACTACAAACTAAATGGCCAAGAAGTTACACCGTTCTTAAACTCATTTACAAAAGATGCGAATACGTTATACTTTGATAACTTCTTCCATCAAACAGGACAAGGTAAAACATCTGATGCGGAGTTTATGTTAGAGAATTCAATGTTTGGATTACCACAAGGATCTGTTTTTACAAACAAAGCTCATAACACGTATCAATCAGCACCAGCTATTTTAGGTCAACAAGGATACACATCAGCAGTGTTCCACGGTAACTACAAAACGTTCTGGAACCGTGATGATATTTATAAATCATTTGGTTTTAATAAATTCTTTGATGCGTCATACTATGATATGAATGAAAAAGATGTAGTAAACTATGGCTTAAAAGATAAACCGTTCTTTAATGAATCAATTCCGTTATTACAAACGTTAAAACAACCGTTCTATACGAAGTTCATTACGTTATCGAACCATTTCCCTTATCCTATTGATAAAGCGGAAGCAACGATTGAACCAGCGAAAACAGGTGACTCTTCTGTAGATACGTATTTCCAAACAGCACGCTATTTAGATGAGTCTGTAAAAGGCTTCATGGATTACTTGAAACAATCTGGTTTATACGATAATTCAATTATCGTTATGTACGGTGACCATTACGGTATTTCAGATAATCATGGCGCAGCAATGTCTCAAATAATGGGTAAAGAAATGAACTCATTTGAAAATGCGCAGTTACAACGTGTACCTTTAATCATTCGCGTACCAGGAATGAAAGGTGGCGTACAACATCAATACGGCGGAGAAATTGACGTTCTTCCAACGTTATTACACTTACTAGGTACAGATACAAAGAATTATGTCCAATTCGGATCAGATTTATTATCGCCGGATCATAAACAAGTTGTTGCATTCCGTAACGGTAACTATGTAAGCCCAACAGTTACTGCGCTGAATGGCAAATACTATGATACAGCGACTGGAAATCCTGTAGAATTTACAGACGAAATAAAACAAAATGAACAAATGGTTCAAAAATCACTAAAATACTCTGACCAAGTTGTTAACGGCGACTTATTACGATTCTACACACCAGAAGGCTTCACTCCAGTAGATCGTTCTAAGTACAACTATAACCATCGTGATAAAAATAAAACGAAGGTGAAGACGACTGAAGACGGGGAAACAAAATAAATAATATAAAATCCTACTCGTATGGAATACTATCTATACGAGTAGGATTTTTTGTATTAAGAGTTACTTTCGTATTTTTGAATTGTTGCTTTTTTAGGCATAAAACATGCAATAATCAAAGCTAAAAAAGAAAAGACTAACATAAATACGTAGGCATCACTTGAGCTGAAGATAGAAGATAACTTTGTTACTTGCATAGCTGATATGCTTCCATTCTCACTAGATAACTGTGAAATATGTGAAGTCGATTGAATTGTATATACAGTGATGATGACTGCTGTTCCAATAGCACCTGCTAACTGGCGAATCGTATTATTTACTGCTGAACTATGTGAACCAAGTTCTCTTGGTAAAGCGTTTAAGCCTGCTGTGTTTAAAGGCATCGAAATGAAACTTAATCCAATTCGTAGAATAATGGTACGAACCATTAGATACATATAAGTTGTGGATTCAGTCAAATCAATTACACCCCACATCGAAATAATGATACATATTAAACCTGTAATAAAGAGTGGTTTTGCCCCGTATTTATCAAACATTTTCCCTGTGATAGGTGATAAGAAGGCATTAATTACAGCTCCAGGTAATAGAAGTAAACCTGATTCAAATGCAGTAAAACCTCGTCCATTTTGCAAGTAAATCGGTAAAAGAATTAAATCAGCATACATAATCATCGTAATGAGTACGTTAATGACGGATGTAAGAGTGAAAACTTTATACTTAAATACTGATAAATTCAATAATGGATCGTTAGACTTTATTTGACGTATACAGAATAAAGCTGTAACGATTATACCGATGATAATTGTTGTAATAACAACTGGGTGATCCCATCCTTTGCTTCCTGCACTACTAAATCCGAATATAACACAACCAAAGCCAATCGTTGATAAAATGACACTTACGATATCTAATTTTGCTTTTGTTGTATCTGCAACATTCATCAAGTATTTAAGTGCGAGAATAATAACAATGAATACAAATGGAGCTAATCCAATAAATAGCCATCTCCATGATACATATTCAATGATAAAGCCAGATAATGTTGGAGCGATGGCTGGCGCAAAAATTATGGCAAAGCCGATGGTCCCCATAATACTTCCACGCTTTTCACTAGGGTATAAATATAAAATAACAGTCATCATTAGTGGCATAATAATTCCTGCCCCAACTGCTTGAATCATTCTTCCTATTAACAGAATGCCAAAATTCATGGCGCATGCACAAAGGACAGTCCCAATAAACAAAGAGAGCATCGAGCTAATAAATAGCTGCCTTGTTGTAAATCGTTTCATTAAAAATGCAGTAATTGGTACCAGAACACCATTTATGAGCATAAAGCCTGTCGATAGCCATTGAACTGTTGCAGCCGTAACATCAAATACTTCCATTAAATTACTCATCGCCACATTTAATAGCGTCTGATTTAATGTTGATAAAAAACAACCGGTAATGAGGACAACTAATATAATTTTTTTATTTCTTTCTGATATTTCCCTTTGCATTGGTAAACTCCTTCATTGTTTTCTTGATTTATCGACATCATGTCGATAAAATTAATGGTAACAAAATATATTTTCTTTGACCATGAACAGTTTTTTTGAAAATGTTCACTACTCGACATAGAAGGTATGCACTGTCGAGTAAGTAAAGAGAAAATCTATAAAAGAGTTTCAAAATGTCTACATCTAAAAAAGAAGATCCTCGTACAGTTCGTTCAAGAGAAATGTTTAAAAATGCTGTTTTTTCTCTTTTATGTGAGAATCCTAGTATTTCAAGCTTAACGGTTCAGAAAGTAGCAACAACGGCAGGATTAAATTGAACAACCTTTTACTTACATTATCAAGATATTCAAGATTTACTAGACCAAATCACTAACGAGATTTTAAATGAGCTTTCTAATAAAATTGTTGATTTAATACATGCAAAAGATTTATCAGAAAAACAAAAGCTAACACAATTGCTTGATTATTTATATATCCACCGAAATTATTTATTTATATTATTTAAAATGAATCAATTTGAGGAGCAATTATTTTTATTTTTAAAGCAATTAATAGAAACGAGAAGAGAGAATACGAAAAAGGATTTACCTGATGATTATGTTGCAGTTGATATTAAAACAGCCTCTTTGGTAGGTATCATCATGTGGTGGATAAGGAATGGACTTCACTTTAGTTCAGATTATATTGCAAATCAAATTTATTTTATGTATAAAGGGTAATGATTTTAAGGATCGGAATTAATAAAACTTTAACAAACAAAAGATTCCGAGAAAGAAGGGGATATTCATGAATTTTAAAAATGAAAAAGTAACATTACATTTAGAGGTTATGAAATACCAATATAAAGATGCAAAAGACGAGTGTGATAGAAATTGGTTAATAGTAAAAGCGAGACTATCAGAAGAAAATAAAGGTTTTGAAACTATGGATCCTTTTTTACAAACTACCGACTTACAGTACATGATAAAATGGTTTCAATCATTACCAAACCCAACATATAACGAACTAGATTTCATAGAACCAAATGTAGCGTTTGAATTTATTGGAGAAAAAGAAGGGGAGTTTCACATTGTTATTCGCTTATCGCAGGAACTTAATCCTTCATGGTGTAAGGAAGAGGAGTACGAATTTTCTATCGGTATAACTCAAGAGGATATAGATACTATTACTCGTTCTATTGAAGAGCAACAACGAAAATTCCCAAAACGATAAAAAAAGACTTGATAACCTACAAGAGGGAATCAAGTCTTTTTATTACATACGATTATCATGCCAGAAGTTTAATGGGAAGTGTTCGTTCTCATTGTAGGCTTCTAATTCATATCCTTTTTCTTTCAGTCCTTTAATAATTCCAGGTACTGCTTTAACTGATTGTGGATGAATATCGTGCATTAGAATAACTTCTGTTGGCTGGTTAGCGCCTTTTAGAACGTGTTCTACGATTTTAGCAGATGCAGCGTCTGCTGGCATTTTGTTGTAATTCCAGTCTAATGAATCAATTGTCCAGTCCCAAACTTTTAAACCATTTTCGACAACTTTGTTGCGAAGGGCTTCATTTAATCCTGGCATTGAACCATAAGCAGGACGTGTTAATACTGGTGATTTTCCTAGAACACCAGCGATTAAGCCTTGGTCTTCTTTCATTTCATCAACGTAATGACCTTCTGTGTAAAGCTTCTTGTAGTTATGAGTCATACTGTGCATCCCAACATAGTGGCCTTCAGCATCTTCGCGTTTTACAAGGTCAGGGAAGGCTTTAACGTTTGAACCAATTAGGAAGAATGTTGCTTTTGCATTTTCACTCTTTAACATATCTAAAAGCTCAGCTGTGTATTTTCCAGGACCATCATCAAATGTTAAGTAAGCAACTTTTCTAACTTGCCCGTTATAGTGCTTTGGAGCTTCTTTTGGTGCTAGGGATGTTTGGATTTCACTTACAAGTTGAACAGATTTAGCTTCATCCTCTGTACTGGCTAGAGCGGTATGTGTTGATCCGTAAGCGGCCTCGTATGTAAATAATACCCCGACGCATATAAACAGAGCCCTTTTTACTAAAGTTGTCATCCGAATTCCATTGCGCATAATTTTCCTTCTCTCTATAAAAGTTCTACTCTATTATATTAGCAATTTTAGAGGGGGAAATGCAAAAAAACTTTTTACAAGCGTGAAAAAGTTTGTAAAAAAATATGCAAGATTTCAGCGTTTTTGCAGGTTTAATAAAATGAAACAAGAATTGAATGTATGGAACTGCATTTATTACGGTTCATACATGTTTTTAGTTTCGGAGAGGGAGGATAAGTATGAAAAAATTAGCTTGTTTACATGCTCATCATTCAAATATTGAATACATTGACCGAGCGTTTCAATCTTTTGAAATAGAAATACTCCATTTTGTAGATCCCATTTTATCACACATATTAAAAAAAGATTGCGATTTTGAAAGAGAACAAGCACGAAATAAATTGAATGATCTTTTAAAATATATTGCCGAAAGTGATGTGGATACACTTTTAATAACTTGTACAGATTATATTACGCTATTAGATGAGAATTTCAAAATAGATATACCTATATTGAAAATTGATGAGCCATTCTTTGAAATGCTTTGTCATGTTGAAGAACCACAAACAATAGTTTTTACGAATGCCAGCACTGTTTTAGGAACGATGGAACGTTTAAAACAATACGCTCGGCAGAATAATAAATCCATACATATAAAAGTAGAAGTGATAGAAGGTATATTTGAGTTAATTATGCAAGGTCGTAAAGAAGAGTATGATACTAAATTAGAAAAGTATTTATATGAAATTATGAAAAGTAGAAACGAAATGCTTTCAGTTGCACAATTATCGATGGTAGATGCTTCTACAAGGATAGAAAATGCTTCTACAAGGATAGAAAATATAATAGGAAGGAACATAATAAATCCGTTGAATGCGTTAGTAGAGTATTATATAGAGAGTGTGAAAAATAAATAAGAAAATGTAGTTTGTTTTAGAATGCATAATTAAAATTTCACATACCGTATATAAAAAATAAATATAGGAAAACCAAAAAATAATGTAGAATATATCGTACATACATATGTGAAGTCAACAAAATATATAAAAGAGGTGGACATATGTTACTTGAAGAAGTAATGCAGCAACTAGAGGAATATGGAACAGAACAAAATCGTAAAACCTTTAAAAATCATGGGGCGAAAGAGCCTTTATTCGGAGTTAGTTTTGCGAATTTAAAATTGTTAAAAAAGAAGATAAAAAAAGATCATGATTTAGCAATCTCATTATGGGAAACAAAAAATATGGATGCAATGACTTTAGCAACGATGATTTTAGATCCAAAGAAACTAACGTCAGAACAGTTAAATAGATGGGTACAACAAGTTGATTATTATTGTTTAATGGACGTTCTTATGACGGCTATATGTACGTCACCAATCGCTATAGAAAGAATGGAAGAATGGACGAAATCTGACGATGAATGGATTGGAAGAGCTGGTTGGTCTTTATTAGCGAATATCGCTATGAAAAATAAAGCGTTAGATGATGATTTCTTCTTACCGTATTTAGAAGAGATTAAAATTCATATACATAATGAGAAAAATCGAAAAAGAGAAGCGATGAATAGAGCTTTAATTGCGATAGGGGTCCGGAATGAAAGTTTGGAACAACAAGCAATTGAAATTGCACGTGAGATTGGAAAAGTAGAAGTTGATCACGGTGCAACGTCATGCAAAACACCAGATGCAGAAGCCTATATTAAAAAAACACGAGAAAGAGCTGAAAAAAAGAAAGTAAAATAAGAGAAGGGGAAAGGCTATGCAACCAATTGAAGCGGCAAGAAGCATAATTACATCACAATTTCCGAATTGTGATGTAGCTTTACTAGGGGGAAGTGTTGCTAGAGGAGAGGCTACGAAAACATCTGACCTTGATGTTGTAATATTTGATCAAAATTTGTCATCTTGTTATAGAGAATCTTTCTATAGTAATGGCTGGCCTGTTGAAGTTTTTGTACATAATTTTGAAACGTACAAAACCTTTTTCAAAAGTGATTGTGAACGCGGGAGACCTTCATTACCTCAATTAGTTTCAGAAGCGTTTGTCTTAAAAGGAAAAGAAAAAATTGTAGCAGAGCTAAAAAGAGAAGCAAATGAACTATTAAATAACGGTCCTGAAAAATGGACCGAGGAAACGATGAAGCAGAAGCGCTATTTTATTACGGATGCTTTGGATGACTTTATTGGTGCGACAAAGAGAGAAGAAGAGTTGTTCATCGCAAATTTATTAGCTGATTTAGTACATGAATATGTTTTGAGGGTAAATGGCCAATGGCTTGGAAATTCAAAATGGTTCATTAGAGTATTGAAAAGGTACGACGAAGTATATGCAGAGAAATTTGTTGCGGTTTTTGATCAATTTTATAAAACAGGGGAGAAAAAGGAATTAATTGCTTTTATAGAAAAAACGTTAGAAGAGTATGGTGGAAGAATCTTCGAAGGATTTTCTATAGGGAAATGAGAAAGGGAAATGAGAAGGGGTAGCAAAATGAATTTACCAATTGTTCAATTAAGAGAACTATCACTAGATGATGTAGAAGATAGGTACAGGTGGTCATTAGATACAGAAGTAACAAAGCACCTAGTTGTACCAGATCAATATCCACCGTTCACTCGTGAAGATACGAGAAGGTGGATCGAGACGTGTATAAGTCGAAAAAATGGATATGAACAACGAGCTATTCTAACTGATAAGGGTATACACATTGGATGGGTAGATATTAAAAATTTTGATAAAACGAATAAAAATGCTGAACTAGGGATTGCAATTGGAAATAAAGAACATTGGGGTAAAGGATATGGAATGGCAGCTTTATACAGTATGTTACAAATTGGCTTTTCTGAATTCGAATTAGAAAAAATATGGCTACGAGTAGACGAAGATAATTTACAAGCTAGAAAGAGTTATGAAAAAGCTGGATTTGTTTGTGAAGGAATAATGAGAAATGATAGATTACGTCATGGTGAATTCATCGCTATCGTTATAGTATGTTAAAAGAAGAATATCAGTCTTTATTTAATAGATTATAAAAATATTATGTTAACTAAAAGGGGTAGGGAAATGATTCGATTACTTACTAAAGAAGATGCAGAACAATATTGGGATTTACGTTTACAAGCATTACAAGTAAATCCAGAGGCGTTTATAACAACTTATGAAGAGGCAATCCGTCAGGAAAATCCTATTGACCGAGTTGCAAGTAATTTAACATCTGCTACTAGTTGTACATTCGGTGCTTTTAAGAAAGAAAATCAATTAATTGGAGTTGTCACTTTACTAACAGAAGAGAAAGAGGCATATAAGCATAAAGGTCATATCGTTGCGATGTATGTAGATGCACAAAACAGACGGAACGGATTGGCACGTGAGTTAATTGCAAAAGCAATTCAAAGAGCGCGAGATATAAAACTAGAGCAATTAACCTTAGGAGTTGTATCCACAAACGAACCAGCAAAAAAATTGTATGGATCAATGGGCTTTAAAACGTATGCAATTGAAAAAAGAGCTATAAAGATGAATGGTGTGTATAGTGATGATGAAAATATGGTGTTGTTTCTTTAAAGACTGCATGTATAATTAAATTTTTGAATATTAATTATATTCATTTTGTTATTTAGTATAAGAAGAAACTATATAAGGGGTTTTACGATGAAAGCTATTGCAATAGGGATATTGGCATCGTTTTTCTTTGCCTTTACCTTCGTTTTAAATCGGGCGATGGACTTAGAAGGTGGAAGCTGGATTTGGAGTGCATCGTTACGGTATTACTTTATGGTCCCAATGTTATTACTTATTGTCATGTATAGAGGGAACTTAAAACAACTTTTTCAATATATGAAAAATAATCCGAAAGAATGGCTATTATGGAGTATTGTTGGATTTGGTCTCTTTTATGCACCGCTTAGTTTCGCTGGAGCGTTTGGACCCGGTTGGCTCGTTGCTTCAACTTGGCAAATTACGATAGTTGCAGGTATATTGTTAACACCATTTTTCGCGGTAGATCCATTACATAAAAAACTTCCGATAAAGGAATTAGTAATGTCCGGTATTATTTTATTCGGTGTTGTTCTCATGCAAGTAGAACACGCTTCTTCTTTAGGAATCCGTAAAACCGTTTTATGTGTAGTTCCTGTACTCATTGCAGCATTTGCGTATCCGCTTGGAAATCGAAAAATGATGCAAGTATGTAAAGGGGAATTAGATGTATTTCAGCGGGTTCTCGGTATGACTTTAGCAAGTTTACCATTTTGGTTTATACTATCTGGTTACGAGATATCTGTAAATGGATTACCGTCAAGTAGCCAAGTTATCCAATGTTTTATCGTAGCAATTAGTTCAGGTTTAATTGCGACAGTATTGTTCTTCTTTGCGACTGATCTTGTAAAAGATGATCCGCAAAAATTAGCAACAGTTGAAGCGACACAGTCCGGTGAAGTTTTATTTGCGTTAGTAGGAGAGCTTCTCTGGTTATCTGCTCCAATTCCATCTTCTTTATCTTGGATTGGAATGAGTCTCGTTATTGTTGGAATGATATTGCATAGTTATGTAGCTGTAGTTGTGAAAAAAGAAGAAAAAATAACTGCGTAAATAGATTAGCTCTTTCCTATAAAGAGCTAGTCTTTTTTCATGGAAAGGGATGACGATATGATGATACAACGTGTTGAGCATATAGAAAAAGATCAGTATTAAAGCATGCGACTGGTCCAAGTGAAATAAATATAATTAAAGCGGTGTCATTGTATGAAAATAATCATGTAGTGCTATATAAATATGGGAATAAGGCTTGCATTGGAATAGCGTTAATTGATACAAATAGAGCGAGAATATGCCACATAGCTGTTGATGAAAAATATCGTCATTAAGGAATTGTACTTCAAATGATAAGAGAAATAATTAGGAAGTATGAGTTAACATATATAGAGGCAGAGGCAGAGGCAGAGGCAGAGGCAGAGACAGACGCAGAGGCAGTTGAATTTTATAAAAAGTGTAGGTTTAAGATTAAAAGTTTGGGAGAAAAACATCCAGGGGTGGAAAGATTTCATTGCCATTTCAAGAATGAACAGTTTAAAAGTTTATGAAATATGTAATTTTACATATTTAGTTTAGTTTGAAAAAAACGATATATACAGTATATAATAAAGATAACTGGAAAAATATAGATAAATAGAAATTAGGTGTAAAACACATGAGAATGGATAAAAGCAAATTTGTGAAAATTGCAGCTTCAATAGGAGTGTCATCTTTTCTATTAACAGGATGTGCTGATAATGATGAAGAGAGCACACAAAAAGAAAGTAGTGCTGTAAAATTAGATGGTACGAAGCAAGAAAGCGAACAAGAAACATTAAATTGTGATGATAAAGCACCAACAACAGAAAATATAGAAAAAGAAGAATTATGTAGAGAGAATCATTCACCTGCTACATTTAATAATGAGGGTTCACACTTGCCAATACTTCCGTTTGTAGCTGGTTATTTATTAGCAAGTAAGACGTCGAATATGTATAATACGGCGAAACCAAATCTTATGAAGAAACCATATACTAATAATATTATCCCATACAGTGAAAAGGATGAGCGCAGAACTGGTGGCAGTGGTGGTGGATATTATGGAGGCACTAGTAGTAATAATGATTCTTCAAAGAAAGTGGATTTAAATAAGCAACAGCCGAACAATTCGACTAAAGTGACGCCAGATTCAAATACGTCAAAATCTTCTACTACACAAACGCCGAAAGTGAATTCTGGTTCAAGTGGAATTGGAAACGCAAAAACACCAGCTGGATCCTAATTTGAAAGGATAATGGAGAAATGTATACAGAAAAAGAACAGGAAGAGTATATGAAAATCTGGTTTTCTCTTGCAGAAGAGGCTGGTAGAAATGGATTTACATGGCCGAGTTTGTTAGAGAGTGAAGTATGGAATCAATATATGGCAACTGGTATGTATCGTATGCCAGTACGTACATATACTGCAATTTCTAAAGCGACAGAAGAAATTATGTATGTGTTATATAAAACATATCAATACATTACAAATACACCAGCGCAATTTCAAAAACTTAGTTTTCCACCAGAGACGTGGGAAATTGCAAGAATGAAACATACTGGTTTATTCTCATATTTTACAAGGCTTGATTTTATCGTAAATCATGATGATATTAAATTAATTGAAGTAAATTGCGATACTCCGACCGGTTATTTAGAACCATCTGTCGCGAATGAAGTATTGTGTCGATATCATGATGTAAATCATCCGAATCATATTGAAGAGCATATTGTGCAAGCTTGGGAACAAATTAAACATGATTACAAAATAAGTCCTGACGAAACGATTTATTTTACAAGCTACGATTGGCATGATGAAGATCATCAAACAGTTCAGTTTTTAAGAAGTTATTGCTTACAACAACAAACGGATTATGTAGGAATACAAGATATTGTTGTTGCAGATGATGGATTATATACACCGAGCGGAGACCGAATTAAATATTTATACCGACTATATCCAATTGAATATTTAGTGTCGGACGTTGATAAGAATGGAAAAAGAATTGGTCTACAATTTTTAGATCATATCGCACAAGAAAGAGTGCAAATTATAAATCCGCCTGCCGCCTTTGTAGTGCAAAATAAAGGTGTACTCGCATTAATTTGGCAACTTTACGAAGATGAAGTTTTCTTTGAAAAAGAAGAGCGAGAGATCATTAAGAAATACTTCCTTCCAACGTATTTTACAAATAAACGATTCTTAGAAAGAAAAGAATCATATGTTTCAAAACCATTATTTGGACGCGAAGGCGGCGGAGTTTCTATTTATGAAAATGATGAACTATTAGCTGAAGATCAAACAGAGTATTATTTTGAACAACGAAAAATATATCAGCAATACGTAGACATGCCTGACTATACAATTGATACGTGGGATGGACCGTATACTGGTAAACTACTTATCGGTTCTCATTGTATTAGCGGAAGAGCAGCGGGACTGTTTTTACGAGTAGGTGAAAGAATAACAGGGAATTTATCAATGTTCACTGGGGTTACGATTGAAGGATAATATGTATAGCAAAGGTAGAGACCGTATTCGTATGATAGTTGATGAGAATGATATTCCATGTATGAAGTTTTTAGATGCTGAAGGAAAGGTTATGTATACACTCCCGCCAGAATAATAATCTTAGAATATATTTTGTAGTAGCTAACGTTTCATGATGTTGAAAGAAATGTAAACTTAAATGCAATATATCGATGAATAATATATTAAGGGGCTCGACTTTCAATGGCAAGAAAACTATTAACACAAAGGTTCCCGATTTTAATTCCTTTCAGAATTAGACAACGCAGGTTGTTTAAAAAAATATATGACCGTCTTGAAGGGTATAAATTTCCAAAAACATTTGAACAAAACCCATTACCTTACAGAATTTATAAACATAAATCTTTACTTATTAGAAAATTAGGTGATACGGACATACAGCTGCAATACAACAAAATTACTAATCTAAGATTAGCTATAAGCAAAATAAACAAGGTTGTAATTAAACCGGGAGAAACATTTTCATTTTGGCATCTTGTTGGTAATTCTGATGAAAAGGCTGGATATAAAGAAGGAATTATTTTAATGAATGGTGAAGCGATAAAGGGAATAGGCGGTGGTCTTTGTCAGTTAGGGAATCTTCTCTACTGGATGTTTCTTCATTCAGAGTTGGAAACAGTAGAAAGGTATCGTCATAGTTTTGATCCATTCCCTGACTATGGACGGGTGATTCCATTTGGAACAGGCGCTACTTTGATGAATGGGATTATTGATTTAAAATTAAAGAACAATTCGAATATTTCCTATCAAATTAATCTACATATTGACGAGGAATACATTTACGGAGAAATTAGGGCATCACAGTATCCCCCATATTCGTATTCTATTATTGAAGAGGATCATCGTTTTGTAAAAAAGGCAGATGGTCAAGTATACAGGAAAAATAAAATTTATAAAAAAATTGTTGATCGTGTCACAGGTAACATAGTTGGTAAAGAACTAATCATAGAAAATGATTGCCTAGTAAAATATGAAGTAGATGATGAGAAAATAGCAGGTTCTTCATAAATCGAAATTTTCACTCGTTTAAAGATATTTGAAATAGCAATGTAAAACATTTCAAATTAAACTCTTCCAAGGAAAATATATGAGGTCACATGTAAGCAATATGTAGTATTTCGCACATCGAAATAGAAAGAGCCCTATGATAGAACTGTAAAGTCAGCTATTCTAGGGCTTCGTTTATTGTGTTTTGATTTAGGAATGAAACAAGTGGTTTTGTTATTGTACTTCGTTCATTCTACAATAGAGCGGATAATTAAGTTAAAAATTAAGAAAAATATGATAATATATTTATGTATTAGTTTAAATCAAAATGGGGGAACAATCGTGAAAATGAATGAAATAGTGACGAATACACAATTTCCAAATACAATCGCAACAATTACAAATGATTTGAAAGAACTAGGGATAGAAAAAGGAATGACAGTTATTGTACATTCTTCGTTAAGTTCCATTGGCTGGGTATCTGGCGGAGCAGTTGCGGTAGTAGAGGCATTAATGAAAGTTGTTACGGAAGAGGGAACAATTATTATGCCGACGCAATCTTCGGATTTATCTGATCCGAAAAATTGGGCAAGACCACCTGTACCAGAAGACTGGTGGCAAATTATCCGTGATAACGTCCCAGCATTTGACCCACGTATAACACCAACAAGGGCAATGGGAAAAGTGGCTGAATGTTTTCGTACATATCCGAATGTATTGCGGAGCAACCATCCGCTCAGTAGTTTTGCAGCATGGGGGAAACATGCGGAGGAAATTACAGCGAATCATTCACTTTCCATAAGTTTTGGAGAAGAATCGCCATTAAGAAAAATATACGATTTAGATGGATACATATTATTACTTGGTGTCGGGTATGACTCCAATACATCCGTTCATTTATCTGAAGTACGTACAGGAGCGCGTGAATTAATAAAAGTAGGAGCTCCTATTATAGAGAACGGTGTAAGAGTATGGAAAGAGTTTGATGAAATGGATTATGATTCTGATACGTTTGTAGAGATTGGAATGGAGTTCGAACGTAAAGGAACTGTAACGCTTGGGACGATAGGGAATGCAACGTGCCGCTTTATGAAGCAACGTGATGTAGTTGACTATGGAACAGAGTGGTTTCGTGCGAAAAATCAGTAAGGGATGGTTATGATGAAGGGGAAAAAGGTATTAATTACGAGCGGTGGTTGTCTAGAAAAATGGGATCAAGTACGAGGACATACTAATTTAGCAAAAGGTACGATTGGAAGAATTCTTGCGGAAGAGCTAATGGCAAAAGGAGCACATGTTATATATTTACATGGCTATTTTGCTGAGAAGCCAGGCGATGTAAATAACCAATTAGAATTGCATCCATTTGAGGGGATTATTGATTTACAAGATAAGATGAAAAGTATTATTACACATGAAAAAATTGATGCAGTTATTATGGCTGCTGCGGGCTCAGATTGGATTGTTGAAAAAATCTGTGATCAAGATGGAACTGTTCTTAATATGAACGGAAAGATTTCAAGTGATATCGCACCAATTATTCATTTTCAAAAAGCACCAAAAGTATTAAAACAAATAAAGAACTGGGATCCAGAAACGATACTTGTTGGCTTTAAACTTGAAAGTGATGTAAATGAAGAGGAACTAATCGAAAGGGCGAATAAAAGAATGAACGATGCAAAAGCAAGTGTAATGGTAGCAAACTCACCGCATTCTTTATATTCTCGCGGAGCTGTGCATCATGTTATTGGAGAAAATGGTGATGTAAAGCTATGTAATGGAAAAGACGAAACAGCCAAAGAAATTGTAAGTAGATTAGAACACTTATGCAATCGCATTACAGCTTTGTAAATTTACGATTTTACAAAGAGATGAAGCCACATACTATGTAATAAATGTGATTGATAATGCCATTGGATATACATAATGAACAATTGTGAGGAGTGGATCCTATGGAACAATTATTAAAGCAAGCTATTAAATTAAAAAATGAAAAGAAATATGTGCAGTCTAGAGAGATACTAATAGGGTTAACAAACTTTACGAGAGATGCAGAAGTACTTTACCAATGTGCTTGGATACATGATGTAATGGGGCTTGAAACGGAAGCTGTTCCGTATTATGAACAAGCGATTGCGAATGGCCTTGAAGGTGAATCACTTTGTGGTGCTTATATAGGTCTTGGCAGTACGTATCGTTGTATAGGAGAATACGATAAAGCAATTGCCGTATTAGAAGCAGGGCTGAATAAATTTCCAGACAATGACGTGATGAAAGTATTTTTATCAATTGCAAAATACAATGTCAAAGATCATGAAGAAGCGATGAAAATACTGTTAGAAACTGTTGTGAAAGTAGATGAGGTAAAAGAATTTGAACGTGCCATTTCATTTTATAAAGACCATTTAAATGAGGTTTTTAAATAGAGGAGTGAACGTATGAATTTATCCATTTCGCGAAGGAGAAAAGGTATTTGGATCGGGCTCACATCCTTAATTGTGTTGTCAAACTATTTATTGTATGCCCTTCCCATTGTACCAGCTGCTCCAAAAGAAGTAGTGCTCGGTTCATTATTAGATTTTATGTTCGTAATTCCAGTCATCACATATTTCTTTATTATACGAAAAAGATATTCGTTAAAGTATGTGTTTCCTGTAGTTATTGCTGGATATATATTTGCGAGATTTATTATTCCAAGCGATTATTTACAAGCTTTTTCCTATGTATCTTATATAATAATCGCAGGAGAAGTAGCTTTTGTAGCCTTTGAATTATTCCTTCTATATAAAATTATAAAAGTTCTTCCTAAAATAATAAGACTATATAAAGACTATAAAAAAGAGTATGCATCATTTTCATATGCGATTGATAAAGCATTTGATACTACTATGAAAAGAAGTACAGCGGTGAATGTCATTCTTTCAGAGTGTAAATTACTTTATTATGCCTTTTTGTCATGGCGTGAAAAAGTACCAGAAGGTGAATTCGCATACTCTTATCATAAAAAGACTGGTGCAATCGGTGTGTATATCATGATTATTCATGCAACAGTAATTGAAAGTATCGGTTTTCATTATTTACTTCATCAATGGAATCCAGTTATAGCTTGGATATTATTCATCTTAAACATATATGCGATATTTTATTTTTTAGCTGAAATACAAGCGATGCGTAAAAATCCAATTATCGTTGCGGAAGAAAAAGTGATCATTCAAATTGGATTAGGAAAGAAAATCGTTATACCATTTACACAAATTGATAACATTGCGTTTTATAAAGGAGAACCATTAACGAAAGAAGTAGAGAAAGAGGTTCTTGACGCAACTGTTATGGAATTTATAAAAGAACCTGCAACTTTTGAAATAATGTTAAAAGAGCCGATGAAAGCGCAGTTGTTATACGGATTTTCTAAAACGGTAAGTCGTGTCCATTTAAATGTTGATGATGAGCGGAAATTTTATGATGCGGTTATGGAAAAGTTAAAACATGAGTAAATCTCCAAAATATCATCGTGCATTTGGTGTATTCGGCAATTGTATTAAAAATAATAACATAATAGTAATCGATAAAAATAAAGGACCATATATGAATCGTGGTTAATAAAATAGTAGTGGCTCATTAACTCCTTCCATTATAGAAGGAGTTTTTATGATGCGGAATAGTAAAGGAAATTATATCGACAACAAACAGTAGAGTGAATAACTGTATACTTTCTTAATAAGGGGAGTAAAGGATATAATTAAAAACAGACGTATTAACAGATACAATTCATGTCTTCTTACCTCGAATGATTTTAGAAACGGAGACTATATTTAAACAGAAAGAGATTTTTTCCACATAAAAAATAATGAGAAATAAAAAACTCGCAGCTTACTAGCTTGCGGGTTTTTATCGTAAATAATTAAAAAATATGGTAAAATTAAGAGGTAACTTATGGTACGGTTGGTTGTTCAATTATCACTTCTCCGAGTAGGAGGGGGGTGATAATACGTGAGTGAAATTGCGTTGCTACTGCAAGGTGGACTGTTTCTCGTTGCATTGTTAACGTTTATTGTCGTTTTAATTGACAAGCTCAAAAAATAACAACCCACCTATGCCTATAGAATGTGGGTTGTTGTGTTTGTACGAAACAAATAGGATAAATGAACAATCCAATCTGCTTAGTTACGTGGACTAGTGTGTAGCCGCACACTAGTCTTTTTTATTTATATACAGTTTTTAATTGTTTTATGTGATTGTATTGTTCTTTTCATACTTATTATAACACAGTGTCTTTTCAACAAGAAAGGAGACCGTATGTTCTTATGTAGATTAAATAGAAGGTGCAGTTTCTTTAAATAGCCCATCCATATACTGTTTTAAATTTTCTACATAAAACTCTTGTTTGTCAACATTATTCACTCCGACAATTGGTGATGGAAGATCATATCTCTTTTCTGATAAATGAACGACAATATCAAAAATATCAAATAGACGAATGAAGCAGAACAACCCATCTTTATCGCTAAGTAAAATAAAGTAATGGTTATCACTCTTTGTATTTAATGTATTCCATAAAGAGCTTTTGCTTAAGTCACGGACGATACTCTTTTCCTTTAACTCCATGAAATCGGCATTCGATAGAATGGTAGAAATATTAATCGCATCTGGATCTTCAAAGTAGCCGTCGATTGTTTGTACAGCGAAAGTATACGCCATTTTTAATACACTCATTTTATACTTACGATTATCTAAAAGTAATTCACGTTGAATAGAACTTGCTACTTTTGTTACACGCTCTTCTTTCCAAATTTCATTATGCAGAGAAATATCGTGCTTTTTACATAGTTTCATAATTAATGCATTGGAATAAAGTATTTCATCACTTACTTCGACAACATCCGTCTCAGCAGCTGCCAGCTCCTCACCATGTTCATTCGTATAGAGAGGGGAGTCGATTTGCTTTTTCATTTGTTCAATCTTATATTGACTTAATTTATGCCTAATTAAAGGACGATCAACATTTGTTGTCATATGTTCATGACAGGAATCACAAATTGAGTTTGTGAAATAATATCCACATAATATCTCTGGGATGACATATTGTTCACTAAGTTCTTTTGTATCTTTTCTGCAAATGATGCATTGTGTCATTTTTATCACCTTTACCTGCAAATTTGTCTATAATATCATTGTAGTGTATTTAATGATATTTTGGAATATTGTAAAGGAAAATATTATGTAAAATTCATGTTTATTTTGGTACAATGGAGAGAAGTGCTAGTTTAAAGGAGGACGTTTTTTTGAAATCGAAAGTGCACTTTTGGACATTAGAAGTGCTGATGGTTGTAGGAATCATATTTATTTGCACGAAAATATCGTTTCTATTTCAACCGATTGGTATCTTCATATCAACATTATTTTTCCCAATTTTAATCGCGCTATTTTTATACTTCATATTTAACCCTGTGTTAGTTTTCTTGGAGAATAAAAAAGTACCTAGAAGTTTAGCGATTTTACTGCTGTACCTTTTTATCATTACATTAACTGGAGTTGCTATTGGAGTAGTCGTTCCAACCATCTCACAACAGTTAATGGATTTAGTAAAAAATATGCCGACATACATAAAAGAGGGAAAGGTATACATACAAGATTTATCCCATCACAGGCTATTTGAATGGTTATCTACTCAAAACTACGTTTCCATTGAAGCGATTGAAAAAAATGCGATTGAATACTTAAAGGAAATACCAAATACTATTACGTCGAGTGCAACGGCTTTATTTGGTATTATCACGAACGTTGCATTAGTCATATTTACAGTACCATTCATTTTATTTTATATGTTTAAAGATGGACATGCATTTCCAGGGAAAGCTGTTAGTGTATTACCAGAGTCTTACCGAGAAGAAGGACTTCGTATCATAAAGGAAACGAACGAAACATTATCTGCATATATTCAAGGTCAAGCGCTCGTTTGTTTATTTATCGGTGCTTTTACATTTATCGGTTATTTAATTATCGGTTTACCGTATGCTTTCGTTTTAGGGATTATCGCAGCATTTACAAACATTATTCCAAACTTAGGTCCATTTATCGGAGCAGCACCAGCTGTCATTGTAGGTTTGTTTGTTTCTCCGATGCAAGCTCTGTACGTAATTATCATTGTAACAATTGTACAGCAGTTTGAAAGTAACATCATATCACCGCGTATTATGAGCTCAAAATTAAACATCCATCCATTAACGATTATTATCCTTATTTTAGGGGTAGGTAACTTTGCGGGAATTATCGGGATGATTTTAGCAGTGCCTGTTTATGCGGTAACTAAAACAGTTGTTTCGAACTTAGTGAGATTGTTTAAGACGAAACGGAGTAATCGGAAATAGAATATATTGATAAAGATACACCACTTTTGAAGTGGTGTATCTTTATTTGTAATTTGTTTTTAAAGAGTGTATTAAATCAATATTATTATATATTTTTTATATATCAAATCGAGCAGAAAACTTGCATAAAATGAGCTCAATAAACTATGTGGAATCCCTCTGAACTATCCAAATCATTTCTTTACAGTGCGTAATTAACATCATAATCGACTCCTTTCGTTCTAAAATAATTTCATACAATTATAGGTGAGTGTAGTACTTGCTTCTACGATCACGAATTTCATCTATAATCTGTTTATACTGTTGCTCTTGTTTTATTTCATTTTCAGATATCGTCTCTTTTTGAATCGTAATGGTTAAAAAGAAAAGGTGAAACTTCATACATGAATTCCTCCTTTCGAATAGGAATTACAGGTGACTACAGTAATGACTTTGTCGTTCTTTTACGTTGTCCATAGCCTGTTTAATTTGTCGGTCATGAAGCATATCAGACTCAGATAGCTTATTTTTTTGAATGGTAATCGTTAAATAAAATACTCGAAATTTCATTGGATTTTTGCCCCTTTATAATTTATTTAGTAAAGACGATTGTAATAAGAAGACTGACGCTCTTTCACTTCGTCCATAATGTTTTTAATATGTTGTTCGCGTAAAAGTTCATCTTTTGAAGGTTTACGTTTTTGAATGGTGATAGTTAAAAAGAATGCTTTAAATTTCATTAAGATATTACCCCTTTATAATTTATTTAGTAAAGACGATTGTAATAAGAAGACTGACGTTCTTTCACTTCGTCCATAATGTTTTTGATATGTTGTTCACGTAAAAATTCATCTTTTGAAGGTTTACGTTTTTGAATAGTGATAGTTAAAAAGAATGCTTTAAATTTCATTAAGATAATGCCCCTTTAAAATATATTTTTAATACATTTGTGTATAATACGAACTTTTAATGTCCGTTATTTTATCCATAGTTTGTTTTAATTGTTGCTTACGAAAGATTTCGGCTTCAGATATAGTTTTTTTCTGAAGTGCCGTCGTAAAAAAGAAAATATGAAAAGTCATAAACGAATTCCTCCTTTCGAAAAGGAATTACAGGTGATCAAAATAAAGCACTTGGCGCTCCTTTACATCGTTCATAGCTTTTTCAATTTGCTCATTATGAAGAATTTCAGCATTTGAAAGAGTATTTCTTTGAATCGTAATACTTAAAAACAATACGCTAATAGTCATCAAATGTTGCTCCTTTCTTTAAAAAATGATATAAGAGACCAAAAAATCGCACAAAAAAGCCACAGGAAGATATCGTTCTCCTATGGCTGGGCGTGAAAAAGCCACAGGAAAGCATACGACCTCCTGTGGCGAATTTATGAATTAAAAGAAATAATGTACGATTTTCAATTCTCCATTAGGGTGGTCGAACTTCTATTTAATTGTCCGAAAAACAAAGGCGCAACTAACGCTAAAGTTAATGCATGTAATTGTAATTTCATCATTTCATTCGACCTCCTTTTAGAATATTTTTCTTACGTTAGTAATTATATACAATTAATGGATAATTGTAAACATAAAAAGTGAAAATTTTTAATTTTGATTAAAATGCTTATATTTTGAAGGGTTTTGAATGGATATATTGTATTACTGGAATTATATATAGAAAGTGGGGGGTGTCTAATGAACTATATGAATAAAATAGCAGGTGTTATGCTAACAATTTTTTTATTTGTTACTGCTTGTTCTAACGGAGGGAGAATAAAAGAAATATCAGATATTGGACCAGCGGATTTTAAGAAATATACGTGGACATACGTTGGAAATAATTCCGATGTGTCTGCAATTGTTAACAACTTACCTGGTGGTGAAACAGCTCAAAGTTTAAGCTTAAAAAATGAGAAAATCACGGTGAAATACGGTGAGAAAAAGAACGATAACTTAACAGAAGATATGATTGAGACGTATTGGTTTGACGAAAAGGATACGATGAAAAAGAACTTTCTCTTTAATGCTATCTATCTTGCAATTTTAGTACCAAATGCGAAAGGGTATGAGTTTCAGCTGGAAACTAAGAATTTTACTCTGAAAAGAGAAGAACTCTTACCCATACTTTATAAAGAATTTAATGATTTTCCGAAAGGTGATCAAATATGGAATAAGGGAATCATAATGAACTTCTTTTACGGTAATCTAGAAAAAATAGTAGCGCTTGTTAATAATAAAGATTTTCGGAAACAATTTTTTGATGAACATCCTATACGGGAAACTAAGTGAGATGGTGGGGGAAAGATGGAGCTTGTTAATAAAATTTCTTATTTCAGAATGTATGATCATTATTTACCAAAGCTAACACAAGTACTAAAGTGTTTAAACGCGGAAGACTTGTGGAAAAGAGAAGGAGAGGCTAATTCAATTGGAGGTATAGTATTACACATTTGCGAACATGTAAAAAGAAATACGATTCGTTACTCGAATCCAAATGTAAATTTTGAAAAGGGGATTGAAGAGTACTTTCCAACGAAGTCATTAAGTGCTGAAATGCTGCTGGAAATTGTAGAAGAAGTATTTCGTGAATGGGGAAACAAGTATATAAAAGCGTGTAAAGGAAGAACCGAAATTGATCTGCATAGCTTATTACATTTAGTCGAGCACACAAGTTATCATTTAGGGCAAGTAGTAGACCGAACGAAATCTTTAAAGCGAGAGAGGCTTAACTTTTGTCAAAATGGCATCAATGAAAAGGATTTGAGAACGAAGGTTGAAAATACGAAAATTTTCGAAAGAGAGTCATTCATTATCGAATGATTCTCTTTATTTTATGAAAATTATGGTAAAAAATAAAATGATGTGATATGGTTAATTACATAAGTAATGAACCTATGAACCTAAGGTGGTGAAATTGTGAAACCAACTCTGGAGCAAAATAAATTAATATATATACAAATTGCAGAAACAATCGAAGCTGATATTTTAAAGGACATATTGCTTGAGGAAGAACAAGTTCCATCTACAAATCAATTTGCAAAGATGCTACAAATTAACCCGGCAACTGCGGCGAAAGGGGTAAATCTATTAGTGGATGAGGGCATTTTATTTAAAAAGAGAGGGATTGGAATGTTTGTTGCAAGTGGTGCGAAGGAAGTCGTATTAAAGAAGCGGCAAAATACTTTTATGACAGAGTATTTACCTAAAGTATGGGAAGAAGCGAAAGTATTAGAAATCTCTAAAGAAGAATTAATGAATATGATTCAAAAAATTACAAAGGAGGCGAAAGAGGAATGATTGCACTTGAAACGAAAAAATTGTCCAAAAAATATAAAAAGAAACTAGCTGTAAATGAAGTAACAATTTCATTGGAAGAGCATAAAATATATGGTTTGCTTGGAAGAAACGGAGCAGGGAAAACTACATTATTAAACATACTCGCAGGGCAGATTATTTCAAGTGGTGGCAGTGTATCTGTATTTGGTGAAAATATTTTTGAAAATAGTAATGCGATGCAAAATATTTGTTTTGTAAAGGTGAAAGAAGAAGCTCATTTAAGTTATAAAGTAAAAGAGATTTTTGAACTATGTAACATGTTTTATAAAAATTGGGATCAGAAGTATGCTGAAGAACTTGCGGGGAAATTTCAGCTTAATACGAAAGAGAAATACCATAAATTATCGCACGGTATGCAAACAGTTGTAGGAATTATTCAAGGACTAGCAAGCAGGGCGCCTATTACTATTTTTGATGAACCAACTACCGGTTTGGACGCGGCACATCGGGAATTATTTTATAGTTTACTTTTGGAAGACTACGGAGAGCATCCTCGAACAATTATTTTATCAACACACTTAGTAGAAGAAGTTGTCCATGTTATTGAAGATGTGATCATATTAAAAGACGGAGCATTAATAGTTCAATCATCAGTAGAGAATTTGTTACAACAAGGCCATACGATTTCAGGTCAAAAAGATAGAGTGGATGAGTTTTTAATTGATAAAAAAGTTGTTAATCGAGAAGTTTATGGAAATAAAGGGATTGCAGTTATATGGGAAGAACTTTCTACTGAAGATTATCAGTCTATTGAAAATACAGGCTTAATAGTTGATGAAATCACATTACAAAAACTATTTATTCATATAACGGGTGGTGAAGTGAAATGACGATGTTAATGAAGCAATTAAAGTTACATATCAATTTTCATTATAAAGCGATTTTAATATTTTGGATTGTGGCGTTTCTAATAAAAGGAACAACAAATGCAGTAGATTTAAGGGGAATAAAAGAAGGGTTTTTACAACATATTTTAAATAACCCTTCGATTGCAAGTATATTTTTTATAGTAGTAAGCACCTTTATTATACAGGATGATGTATTTCGTTTAGCTGTTTCGTTCGGAGTAACGAGATTACAGTTTTTCATTGGATCAGTTTGCTATATTATATTACAAGCAGCATTATTCTCATTCCTTCAAGTGTTTCTTTTACAGAATACATTGTATAGTACTGTAAATTCCAGTTTAGGAGAAAACTCAGTACAACAGTTCATTGTCCAATTATTATTGTATGTTACAATATCATGTTTCTTTCAAGTAGCAGTAGTTATTAAACAACGATTTAAGTGGATTGGCCTTATGATTGGTGGAACATTTTTTTTATCAGCAAATAGTGCGCTTTATGGAGAAGTAGGAATACAAAGTTTAATTTCTATAACTAATCTATCTTTAATAAACATCCCATATTTTACTGTCATTTCAATTGGATTAATTGTCGTTTATATTATGACTAGTGGTATATTTATTCGTAAAGTGTCATTTGAACAAATGGTTTAAAGCATTATTAGATAAATATTTTAGGAGAGAAGGTAAAGAAAATGGGAGATACTTCTTCACTAATAACAGTCTTTTTATGCGTGGCATTGCTAATTTTTTGGCGTCGTTACCGCTCTATGTATAAACCGATAAAGGGAACAGGAAAACGTATTTTGTGGCCATTACTATTTTTAACACCGGGTATTTTATTGTTTTTTGGTCCAGTACATCCAGCTATATTACAAATGGGTATAGCAATATTCATTGGTGCTCTTTTCGCTATACCACTTATAGTTCTAACAAATTATGAGCGAAGAGATGATGGGAATATTTATACGAAAAAAAGTGCAGCTTTTTTAATTACTTTTATTGCGCTGGTTGTTTTGAGATATGGTTCAAGACAATATATTGTTGATCTAGATCAACAAACGATTGGTTTATTATTTTACGTCGTTGCAGTATCGTATATCATTCCGTGGAGAATTGCCTGTTATATAAAATTTAGAAAAGTTTGGCGTGGGAATAGTAATCATGCTATATAAAAATAAAAGCTTCTCATTTGAGAAGTTTTTTATTCTTATATGCAAGTGAAATAATTTGTTGAAGTGCAAGGTGCCATGCAATATGATAAATATAAAAAAAATTGATGGAAAATGAAGGAGATAAAAATGCGTACAATTTTACTTTTTCTAAATAACACGCTCACAGATAAAATGGAGAACATTAGAAAAAAGCATGATCCTTTATTCGGATTAATCCCGCCACATATAACAATTATATTTCCCTTTGAAAGTGCGATTTCAAATGATGAACTGAAATCGCATATTTTAAATTTATCCAAAGAAATTCGGCCAATTGAAATTGAGTTTGCTAGCCGAATAAGCAGCGAGAGAGAGTATTTGTTTTTGGAAGTGGAAAGAGGGAAAGAGCAAATAGAAGAACTGCATATTAGTTTGTATACAGGCCCTTTACTACAATTTTTAAGAACGGATATTCCATATATACCACATGTAACAGTCGGAAGAAAAAGTAGCGCGGAGTTAGCTGCTGAAATAGCGAAGGAGATTCCTAGTTTTCATGAGAAGTTGAACTGTATAATCGATAGAATTAGTGTGGAACGAATTGGAGAGAATGGGGAATCGTTTATTGAGTTTGAAGTGTCTCTATAAAAATTGAAAGCTGGCAAAAGCCAGCTTTTTTAATTTGTAACATAGCGTAAAGCACCAATTGCACCACTATAACCATCATCTTGTAAAAAGACTGGTATTTTGTTTTGATATTCTGTATAGCTACTTATAATGTTTTGAAGGTGTACGTTATTACATAAGGTAGATCCAATGTAAACGATATGGTCAATGTTTTTCGCTTCGGCGAATTGAAGGCTTAATGCTGTGACAACTTCACCGACAAGTCCTTGAACGGTAGCTAGTATATCTGAGCTACTATAATTTGAGTCTGTAATGGCTGCTTTTCCGAAATTGCTAGCAGTTAAGCTATTATCGATAGGAGAGAGAATACCACCATAAATATCTCCAACTGTAATATCTAGACTTTTTCTTGAACCTATTTTCGTAAGAGGAATTACGTCTTCAAAATGATCTGAATTTGTTAATAGCTTTGACAGGCCCATAATTGTACCGCCGCCAACTCCAGTTCCACCGGCGCGAACATATTCTTTGTCATCAACGTAGTGAATGGAAGTACCTGTCCCGATATTTGTTAAAACAAAATTGTTAATAGAATGATTTTCTTCGTTTAGGATATAGCGCACACCTGTAAGCGTTGCAACGAATTCATTTAATGTTACTATCTCGTATGAATTTGAAAGCAGTTTTTGTAGTTGTTCACCTTTCCCACCTGTAATACATAATTTCGTAATTAATTTATTATTATTGAGCCAATCTATAATTTTATCTTGTTCATGAGAATAAAATTTTTCAAAAGCTAATTTGTTCATTTCGTTAAAGTAAGCAATCTTTGTTAATGTTCCTCCAGCATCGATACCGACAGTACTCTCCATTTTCCTACTCCTAACTATGTAGTCTGTTTAATCAGCTTGGTATATTAATAGCTTTTCAATTGTAACGATTGATTGACCATTTACAGATGCAATTCCTTTACCGAGAATAAAACCTCGTCGGTTACGTGTTAGCTCATAATGTAAGTCAAGTTTATCACCAGGATATGCTTTTTCATGGAACTCAACTCCATCTAATGAGGAGAGAAAACCTAATTCATCAGATTCACTTGTGCTTACAAATGCACTAAGTTGGGCAAGTGCTTCTACAATTAACATATGAGGCATGTAGTTTTGATTTTCATTAATAAACCACTCGTTATGTGTAATTAGCTTGTATCCTGTAGCTGATTGAGATTCCTTAACGCTTGTAATTTTATCGATCATTAAAAATGGATAGCGATGGGGAAGAGTATCTTTAATTTTCATACCGTACCTCCAGTTAATAATAATACCCCTGCAAAAGTTAAGCAGGGGGAGTTGTAATTAATTTTTAACTAATTCATCTACTTTTTCAAGAGAGAAAATACCGCTATTTTTAATATTTTCAACGACTTGCTGTAAGACGGCTTTATCTTGAACAAGTGCAATACGCACAAATCCTTCACCGTGAGGACCAAATGCATGACCTGGTGTGACAACGACATTTGCACGATCCATTAATGCGTAAGCGAACTCTAGAGAAGTCCATCCTTTCGGAATTTCAGCCCAGACGAACATACTGCCAGCTGGTTTGTCGACATCCCAACCAAACGTTCGGAATCCATCAACTAAAGTATCTCTACGTTCTTGGTAAATGTCACGGTTTTTCTCACAAAACTCAGTGCCGTGTCGTAATGCAGCGGAGGCAGCTTTTTGAATTGGTAAAAACACACCGTAATCTGTATTAGATTTAAATTGTGTAAGTGCACCGACAATTTCTTCATTGCCAATCATATAGCCAATACGGCTACCAGCTAAACTATAACTTTTAGATAAAGAATTAATTTCAACGCCAACTTCTTTTGCACCAGAGACAGATAAGAAGCTTATTGGCTTTTTACCATCGAAATAAAATTCAGCATAAGCAAAATCATGTACGACTATAATTTGATGTTTTTTTGCAAACGCGATAACTTCTTTAAAGAAATCTTCATGAGCCATTGCTGGAACAGGGTTCCCTGGGAAGTTTAATATCATCATCTTCGCTTTTTCAGCAATCTCTTCAGGAATATCTTGTAAGTTAGGTAAGAAGTCATTTTCTTTTTTTAACGGCATGTAGTAAGATGTTGCACCGGCCATTTGAATTCCAGTTTCATAGGCAGTATAACCAGGGTCTGGAACTAAAATTATATCTCCAGGGTTTGCGTAAACCATAGGTAAATGTACAAGTCCATCTTGCGAGCCCATTAGTAATAAAACTTCTCGATCAGAATTTAATATAACATTATGAGTATTATTATAATATTCAGTTACAGCTTCGTGGAATTCTTGAATACCTGATAACGTATATCCGTAACTTTCTTTTGCACTTGCTGTATGTACCATTGCTTCTCTTACGAAATCAGCAGGAGGCATGTCAGGATTCCCGATACTTAAATCGATCATTTTATGACCTGCTGCAATTTTCTCTTTTTTATAAGCTCCTAATTCACTAAATATAGAAGATTGGAATGCTTTCATTCTAGTTGCTAATGTGTAAGTCATCAAAACCCCTCCTAAAAACTGTGCTTTCTTTCTACGTTTTTAACTATTCTGAAAACACATGTTTATATTTTATCATTTTTTTAAGAAAATTAAAACGATTGACAAATTAAGAGGAGGGATGTTTGGAATACATGTCATACTTCACAAGTCATTTATTCTTTCAATTTTTTTGAAAGGGATGGCTAAATGATAGACAGGCTAACTCGATAATCTATCACATTTTTTATTCCGTATTATTTAGGAAGTTTTGTAATTCTTGTTAATAAAATCTCGCAAGTTTTGAATAAAAAAGAACACGAATACGATGCCTAATATACCGCTAATCCAATAGTATGAGTTACCTGTCGTGTATTTTTCATAAAATGAAAGAGCGTTCCATATGATAAGGGTTACTGAACAAATTGTTGATATAATTAAAGAACTTAAGCTTCTCAAAACAAGCACCTCACAGTGATTTAATTTATTGTATAATTTTACATTCAAATTAAAGAATTTAAAAGAGAAATATATTTCTAGAGGAAGTCGTCTAAAGTGAAATAACGCAGAAAATACATTCTGCGCTTTTGTAGTATTTGGAAGTTGCTGAATTTTAATAGTTAATCATTTAATTTTTTATATGTACACATTTTCTCAGCATTCATAAAGTATACATTTAATTTACTATCGACAACTTTTATAGATTGATCCGATGTAAACGAGTTACCATAATCAATGTGATACACGTTAGAGTTTTTTACAAACGATCCTTTATATAAATCCTCTTTTTTATTCGTTGTATGCATTTCTACTAAGTTTTGAACAATTTTTTCTTTCTTTTCTTCTTTTACAACTGTTTCAAATTTATAATACGTAGGGCATTCACCATTCTTATTATCAACGACTTCCCAAGAACCAAATATATCATTATTACTACATCCACTTAGTAAAACGACTAGTATAGGGAAAATAAGTAGATACTTTTTCATTTTGTGCTCCTTTCTTATTAGTATTTATAAACGTGCGAATCCGATAGGAACATTGTAATGAATAAAGTTTAAATTTTTATAAAGAATTAATAAATTTTACATGAAAATATTGGTTGTGTTTGAAAAGGCCATGTTAGTAAATTAGAGAGAAGAGTATGAAAGGGAAGGCATAAAAAAAGACATGGACCCAGTAAAATGCCAGATCCATGCCAAATAACTATTTAAGTAAATTATATGTCTAACTTATTTTAAATCAACACTATGCTTTTTTAATAATGAATGTAGAGGAAAGAAGAATTGCTATTCCATTTAGAATGTAAATACCTGCAATACTAAAGGATAGGTTAGCTGCGCCAAATCCAACTTTATCGAATATAGAAGCCAATGCTGTAGTAGTAAGAAAGACAATGGGAGTTAACAGTAAAAATACGAAACCGGCAACAATTCTTCTTTTAACGCTATGTTGAGATAGGGAAATGGCTAAAAAGTTAATTACGCTAAACATAATTATAACAAAAAGAAAGATCATTAATAACTGTACGAAGGCAGTCATTTCCAAAACTCCTTTTTTAGATAATCTTTTCAATACTGTTTTCGAAAGTAGGAAGGAATAATCCTTTAAATATTTACAGTGAACATAGTAATTAGGTTTTGTTCATATAAAACAAAGAGGCATGGATCAGTATAATACTAGATCCATGCCCAAGATGTTTATGTTATAATTTCGCAGATTGTGATGATTGTTTTTCAAATTGTTTCTGCTTAGATAGGGAAATAAAAATAATTAACAATGAAATGGCTCCAAAAATTAGAACCATATACTGTAATCCAATCGTATCTAAGAAGAAGCCTGTGCCGAGTAAGACAATTTGGAACATAACTCTTTCAAACATATTACGGAATGAGAAGAGACGCCCATGATAGCTTTTTTCCACTTTCGTTTGGAAAATTGTCGACATAATAGGGAAGAAGCAGCCAACACTAAATCCAAACAAACCAAATGAGGCAAGAGCCATCCATTTTATATCGCTAAAGAACAAGGACAGATGTGCAAAAGCGGTACAAAATGCGAAGAAATATAGTAATTTTTCAGGCTTGAAATGATCAGATAAACGTTTAATTATGAATGCACCTAACATAAACGCTACACCTTCAATTGTATATATGAATCCTTTAATTGTTGGATCATGTTGCATTTCGCTAATGTTAATAACCATTAAATTGAATCCAGCTATAAATAAAAGAGGGATAATACTTAATATAAGTGCTTTAAAAGCAATAGGGATTCCTTTTAAAATACGAAATACTTCCATAAAACTATTATCTTTAGCAGATTGTTTGCTTAATGTAGCTGTTTTTTTATCTTCAAATTGTAGGAAGAAAGTTGAGAGGAATAATAAAGCGTATGCTGCCATTGAGAAGGCATACATATACTGTAAACTCATTACAACTAAAAGAATTCCACCTAGTGAAGTACCTGCAATACGAGCGATTGTACCGATATTCATATGTACACCGTTCATTTGTAATAGCTCATGCTCACTAACGATGAGTGGGATTACAGATTGTAATGCAGGGAAATAAAATGCTGCTGAAATTTGAAGTGCAATCATAAAAGCAATCATAAAGGCGATACTTTCATATTGAATAGCGAAAAACATGAAAATAACACTAATAACACGACCAAATCCAGCGTAAAGAAGAACTTTCTTTTTTTCATACTGATCAATTACTCGGCCAGCCATTGGACCAACTAGAACGCCAGCTAACAGTCCGATAAATAATATAATTGATTTCATGAAATCAGAAGGGACATATTTTTGCATAAATTCAAGGTTACCAAGAATACCAAGCCATAAACCGAGACCAGCAATGAACTCCCCAATTAATACGATCCAAACATTTTTATTACGCCACATAATTAAAAACCTCGCAGTCTTTTATAATTAAAAAATCGTATATAAAACCTCCTTATGTATTCGTTATTTTTTAACGTGTTTTTTAGAGTCAGAGTCTATATTACGTGTTTCATTAGTGGATTTCAATCTTTTTGATTTGTAAAAAATTTGCTTTATTAAGTACTGAAATAAGCAATTCACAATGTAAAAAAACTTATGATTAAATACCAATTGATAGTAAAGATAAACATAGAAAAAATAAAAAAAGCAAGAACGTATATACTACGTCTCGCTTTTTTTTAATGCAAAATTAAACAATACATTCACTTAGCGACACTTATGATCTTGTCCAATAGCTAAACCGCTAAAAGATAAAGGGCCAACAACGTCTGCTCTTGCAGCACTTGTTAGATTTTCTACAGTTAATGAATATTTGTGAGTCCCGCGGCTAACATCTTGATCTATAGCTTGAAATGTTTGAGCGTAGAATTGCTCAGAATCTGTAGATTCAATCCCAACTTGTGTGTTGAAAATTTCAGTGTCGTCACGGAAAATTCTAAATAATATTTGTGATATACCCGTTATACCTTCAACTCCAACTGTAGCAATTAATTCTACTCGATTATTACGAGAATCTCTTTTTGAAATTTTTAATTTGATTTTTGCTAGAATTGCTTTTTTTGGAGAATGGGGAATTGTAAAAGTTGTTTCACCAGTTTTATTTATAGGCTGAATTGCTTGGTAATCAATAATATGAGTCATTTTCGTCACCTCCTCATATACTAAAATATGAAGGTAACAATGAATTAGCTTGGATATATACAATAAGATTTTAAGAGAATTGAGAAATAATGTTGAATGTAGGTAGATAATATAAAAGCATCAAAAA
Source organism: Bacillus sp. LK2 (assembly GCF_001043575.1). Lineage (NCBI taxonomy): Bacteria > Bacillati > Bacillota > Bacilli > Caryophanales > Bacillaceae > Bacillus > Bacillus sp. LK2. The sequence continues at coordinate 149,825 of NZ_LDUK01000005.1, read as the reverse complement.
TGAATCACAATTATGTGAGTTATGTCTTGATGCTTTTCATACTTTAGGCAGAATATTCTTCTTTACGTACTTCGAAGAATTCATTACGGCGTAAGTAATTAAAAATTTTCTCCGAGACCTTTTCTTCTTGAGAGACTAAGAAACGATGATCAAAAGCATAGAAAGATTGACCTTTAATTAATTTTACGTAGTATATTTTACACGCCTCCTCTAAGTTAGGATTTTTAATTGCTTTATATTATGATGACCTATCTGGTTGTTAATAATACTTAAAGTTTCAAAGGGTAGAAGTATAAATTTAAAAATACATTGAAATAGCTTACAAACTTGTAATATTCATTTCACCTTTTCCGATAGTTAAAATAAACCAATATCTTCTATACTACAAATAGGTTACAAAAAACAAGGGGGGGTAGTAAGATGGATGAAGTAATTGGAGAAGTTGTAGCAGGGATTTGTGAATTTGTAGTTGAAGTTACCACAGATGCTATAGGGAACTTAATGTCGGGAAATGAAGAAGAAAAAGAAACACTATAAAAAGATTTGTCAAAAATTTAAATACTACTAGTGTGTAAAAGCTGATTTCTAATGGGAAATCAGCTTTTATATTTTTACATTACATTAACTTAATTTAAATATTAAACTGTTATGATGTTTATGAAACCAATAAAGGAGCTGATCAATATGTGTATGCCGAATTCTGGATTTTATGTATCTGTTTCCTGTTTGATTGTAGCGACTAAAGATGAAAAGGAGTATCATTTTATTGTTCGAGAACATCCAATCGCTGGGAAGTTTATCTCGTTATTAGAAAATGGAAAAGAGTATGGTTTATTAGATAAACAAACAGTTAATAAGGATAAATTTCTTAGATTGGAACTTGTTAAGTTAGGACATATAAAGAAAGCAGTGTTTGAAGGTTCAGCAGAATGGATATGGGTTGGTATGAATCAATTTGGAATGTATGCAAGATTGGCAACTAATAATGAAGTTGAAATTTTTGTGGATTTGCAAGAGAATATTCATCATTTAGAAGAATGTGAATGGGTCCTTTTGTAAAGGCGTTTTATGAGGTTGTGGGATAATTTCTCACAGCCTTTTATATTTTCTCTTAAAAATCTAAGTCATCAATCACTCTAATACTACGATTTGTATACAAGAATTACGTTATGAGTATGTAACAAATATGTTTAAAAGAGGATTTGAAAATATGTAAAGAGAACTTATTAATTAAATGAATCGTATATGTAAATAACAATAGAAAGAAGATGATAAAAATGAGTAAAGAAGAGCTTGTGAAACAACAATTTGGTAGTAATGCAGAAAAGTATGTGAAAAGTAAAATTCATGCAAATGGACCGGATTTACAATATGTAGTTCAGCAAGTTAAAACTCGTCATAATACGCGTCTTCTTGATATTGCTACTGGTGGGGGACATGTTGCAAATTTGCTAGCCCCTATGTTTAAAGAGGTAGTCGCTCTTGATTTAACAGAAAAAATGTTAGAAAAAGCAAAAGGTTTTATAGAGGGGAACGGGCATGAAAATGTGTCTTTTGTAGCAGGAAATGCGGAGAGTTTACCATTTGCAGATGAATCCTTTGATACAATTACATGTCGAATTGCAGCACATCACTTTGTTGACCCTTTGCAATTTATTTTTGAAGTAAACCGAACATTGGAAGATAATGGATTATTTATATTAATTGATAATGTTTCACCAGAAAATAATGAATTTGATACATTTTATAACTTTATCGAAAAGAAGCGAGATCCGAGCCATGAACGAGCTTTGAAAAAGACGGAATGGATTACTTTATTAGAAAAACATGGTTTGCAAATGCAGTCATGTCTTACTTTTGACAAAAAGTTCGATTTTGACTGGTGGTGCGATATGATGGATGTGCCAGTGCAAAAGCGCGTAAAGCTAACAGAGTGTATGATGAAAACATCAAATGAAATGCAGGAATTCTTTAAAATCCAGTTTGAAAATAATAAAATAGAATCGTTTTATACTGAAATGGCACTGTTCGTATGTAAAAAAAGTTCAACATTAAAAAGATAAATTTCTTGCAGTCCTTCCGAAGTACGATATACTTAGTACAGAGAAAATGAGAATTGAGGAATAGTAACAATGATTCGTGTACGTATTGAGGGAACTGAGGAAGAGATGCTTGAATTTTTGGAGAAAATGCCTGACATTCCTGGATTTGAAAAAACACATATGAGAGAACCGAGAAAAGGAAATAATCCAAAATATGATTCAAGCAAAAGTGTACTAGCATATTTATCTTATAAGAAGATTGAAGTCGCCAATAAATAGGCGGCTTTTTTAATTATCTCCGTTTCACCCCCTTGTCTTTTTCGCATAATAATGATAGTAGATTATGCTGGAGAGGGGGGAGGAAATTTAATAAAAAAAATAATTTTTTTCGGAGATTTTGGTATTGATGATGCGGTAGCGTTAATTTATGCGAATAAAACATGCAAATTAGACATTATAGGTATCGTTGCAGAGTATGGTAATGTGTCACGGGAAATTGTTATGGAAAATGTTTATGCTACAGAAGTGAAGATAATTGAAGGTGCTAGTAGACCGATGTGACAGCAGAAGAACCTTTATTTTTCCCTGAAATTCATGGTGATCACGGTTTAAGTCCAATTATTCCACTGAAAATGAGAATTTGTGGCAGAGAAATTTTTTGTGAATTGATTAAATTAATTGAGCCTTGTCCAGAAGATATTATTATTGTGGCGACGGGACGATTAACAACACTTGCAACATTATTTTTATTGTACCCCAATTTAATGAATCGAGTATGTTCTTATTCTATAATGGGCGGTGCTTTTCTATTTCCGGGTAATGTTACAGCAGTATCGGAAGCTAAATTTTATGGAGATCCTATTGCGGCGAATATCGTTATGAAAAATACAAAGAATGCTACTATATACCCTTTAAATGTAACGCAACGAGCTCTTATTACCCCTGAAATGATTGATATTATTAATAAAGAAGGTACAGGGCAGGCGAAACTTATTAAACCAGTGATTGATTTTTATTACGAGAATTTTTACAAAAAAGAATATCCAGGCATTAGAGGGAGTCCGATTCACGATTTACTTCCGTTCATTTCATTTATAAATGATGATATTTTTGAGTATAAAAATCATCAGTTTGGATTAGTACGATAAATGATGTAACAAGAGGTCAAAGTGTTGCGGTTGATTTTAATTATCAAGCATTTCAAGACGAATTTATTAGAACAATATTGAAGTCAGATTGTCCTTAGTAAGTTGAGCATACATGTATGATTTTTAACTCACGAATAACTTACGAAAAATGTAACATAACTAATGGTAAGCAATTGTTTCTGATTATAATTTTATTGGTCAAAAATAAAGGAGGTTATTATATGATTTGGTCTTTAATTGTCGGTGGTATTTTAGGATGGTTTGCAAGTTTAATTACAGGAAAGGATGTACCTGGTGGTGTAATTGGTAATATTATTGCGGGTATTGTCGGTTCTTGGTTAGGTACGTTATTACTTGGTAAATTTGGACCTGTTATAGGCGGGTATGCGATTGTTCCGGCCTTAATAGGTGCGATTATTTTAATTTTTATCGTAAGCTTTATATTCCGTGCAATGCGGAAATGAATTCAGGGGGCTGTTTACATTTGTAAGCAGTCCTTTTTATATGTTATGCTACTGTTATACAATCAGGAGGTGTCAGCATTGAAAACATTTACAGTAAATTTTCATCAAGAGGATAATGCAAAGGCAACAACAGTACATAAATTAAGTGAAGAGGACTTCGATAAAGCAACAGAAAAAGGTACTCGTCATCTATTTGATTTAGATACAAACGTTGGTTTCTTCGTCTTCTTTGATGCAGAAGATGCAGAAGGAAACGACCAATACTTAATGTTACAATATGAAGGAGATCATGAAGAACCAAGTGCTTGCTACGGATTTGATTTGAAATTGTTCTATCAATTTTTAGCATTATACTTAAATGATCTTGAATTCCAAGGTGAAACAAATGAAGAAGAGGAAGAGTATGGTCCAATTCATCATTTAGCGCACTTACTTTACCATATTGTTGAAGACGGTAAATCTATCGAAGTGTAAAAATACATAATTGGAGCTGCCCTTTAATAGGGCAGTTTTTTTAATTACTTATCTATATATAATTGTGTATTCCTTCTATGTTTCAGCCACAACACTTCTGTTATAATTTAATTCATAGAGGCTATTGCTATGCTTGTATGTGTAAACCCTTTTAATAAAGCAGAAAACCATTATTACATCTAATACATTTGCTCACAATTTTGAAATTGTAAAAATCATTGTCGCTGTATATGCAAAGAAATTAAGATGCATCTTTTCATTTTTATAATTTAAATAGACATACTACTTAGGGGGGATAATTTGTTTACAATAGAAAATTACTCAATTTCATTAAAAAGAGGCCTTGAAGAAAAATCGGATGATTTAATTCGAAATATAAAAGAGACACTTCAGTTTAACTATTATGAAGGGATAGATATATTAGATTTCACAGCTTTTGTTCAGTCATTTGAAATGTCCATTGTAATGTTTTCGATGGATAGAGGAGCAAATGAAGTTTTTTATGAAGGTGAAGATAGCGATATCTTTTCTGGTAGTCACGATTTGATAGATGATGTGGAATATTATAAATTTCATGATGACGAATCAGACGAATTTTGGGAGTTTTATGAGCAAAACGATGAGAAGTTATCTGAAATTGAAACGAAAGCTATAGTGGAATGGTTTGCTATGTGTTGGAATAAAGCAGGTGGTTCTACTGTTAAATTACCGTCTTATTTTACTTTTCATGATTATGATGAATGCTTTGATTTACATAATAATAAATGGATTTCTGATGGAGATAAATGGTCTGATTAAACTTCAGGCATCTATAATAAAAAAACACCAGGGAATGATTATTCATTTCCTGGTGTTTTTTTGCATTTAAAGAAGCCCTTTTGGCTACTCATTAAAGCTATAGAAGGAGGATTGTAACAAGTAAGGAGAGAAGGTGTATGCATACAAGGAGATGAATAAGATGATTAATAATACAATTCCAAGTTTTTTTCAGCTTTTTGACAACAATCATATAGGATTGGACGACTTAAACAATTATTATGATAAACACCCAGAAGCATTCGAAGAGTATTTTAAGTTTCACTGTCCGAAAACGGAAGAACGTCTTTCTAATGCGATTGACAAGTATCCAGTAAAATTAGAAGACATTCTTATCATTTCGGAAACTTTACCATCTATTATTCAAGAAGTAATTGAGCGCTATCGTGCTCAATTTGGCTTTGAAGTAAATGTAACATTTCATTTATTTGTTGGTGGATTTGGTTCCAATGCATTTGTGGAAAGGGAAATTATTGGAGATATATTTTTTGCGGCAGAGAAATTATCTTCTGAAAGGGAGCATCTCCGTGTTATCGTTGCTCATGAGATCGGACATATATATCATAATGTGGTGTTACAAGAGAATGGGATGGATTGGACAAAGGCTGAATGGACTGATCCGGCGGTAAGTTTATATCGTGAAGGGGTCGCGACCTATTTATCACAACAAATAGTTAAAGGTTTACGTGAGTCCGTTTACTATTCATATAGTAGTGATGGTGATCCATCGTTACAATGTTATAAAGAAAATGAAGAGCACATTAAGAAACGTTTTTTACAAGATTATGTTAAAGGATGGACAGATGAAAAAGATAAAGAATGGTTCCGTCTATCAGGAGGGAACCATTTCGGATACAATCGCCTCGGTTATTTTTTAGGAACATCGTATATGGAGTATATTGTGCATACTCTCGGGGAAAGCGAAGCACTTACTTTTTGGAGCAAAAATAATTTGAATGAGAGTGTAATGGAATGGTTACAAAAGTGAATATGTTGAAGTGGGAGGCTGAAAATGATGAAAGTATATATGAAAGTACTTATATTTTTCCTGATTTTAACGTGTGTAATGGCATTAACGGCTTGTAAGAGTACAGAGGAAAAGAAACAAACAAATCCAACATCGGAAAATAGTACGGAAGAAAAGAACGATACGCCGGAAACGAGTAAAAAGAATGAGGACACCGCTTCGAAAAAAGAGAAAGAACCTGTGGAAAAACCAAAAGGCCAAGATTCAGCAAAACCGTCAACAGATTCTAATTCGAAAAATACAGCACTTAATCAAAAATTAATAAATCATATTAATGATTTATTTGAACAAGCGAAAGAAGGTAAAGTGCCTAATGTTCCATATGCAGCGCATACAGGTGATATAGAAGAAATAGAGAAGGCATGGGGGAAAGCAGATAAGACTGAATCGGCAGGGAACGGGATGTATGCGACTTTTACAAATAAAAATGTTGTGTTTGGATTTAATAAAGGATCACAAGTCTTTGACGTTCGCTCTTATCATTCAGAACTAAAATCGATTACGTTACAAGAAATTGAAAAGGCTTTAGGAAAACCAGCATCTGTTAAAGTAAACGGTAATGACAAAATATACGTCTATAAAGTAAATAATCAGTTCGAGTTGAAATTTGTTATTCCGAAATCGACTGGTAAAGTAGATCATATTTCTGTATTTTCACCGGAAGATAGTATTAATAAAATGGCAGGTTAAATGAAAGAGCCGTTCCTATAGGGACAGCTCTTTTACTTTGTTCCTTTCTAACGATTGAACAAAAAATGCTTGAATAATACCGCCGATTATTAATAAGAAGGCGCAAATATAAAATAGCGTACTACCACTTAAGTTGCTTAATAACAGTGCCCCTATAAAAGGCCCACAAGTTCTTGAAATGTCCCAATGTATACCGTATATAGAAAAGTACAATCCACGTTTATGACTTGGAGCCATTTGTGCAACGAATCGTAGTAAATGATTCAAAGCAATACTTTCCCCAATTACTAAAAAGAGTAATGTAAAGAATAATGACCATATTGTTGTGGAATAACCGTAGCCAATCGCAGCGATAGTAAAGCAAGTATAAGAAATAACAATGATTTTAGGCATAGAAAATCTTTCAGACCATTTCACAAGGAAAATTTGGAGAAGCACTTCCATGACAGCTTTACAGGTTGAGATAAATACGAGTACGAATAGAAAATTTGGAAATACACTTTCGGCGAATATACGATAATTTGATTCTGTTTGAGCGTAGAAAAAACTAATAGGTAGCGTAGAAACCATAAGTCCAAACACAGCGTAATGTTTCGAAATAAAATGTTTTGGTGAATATACGTCTTTAGTTTTATTAACGCTTTTTATGAGGGGAGCTGTTTCAGGAAGCTGTGTCCATACGAGCACGGCATACAGAGTAAGAGTCACTCCTTGTGCAATAAATAAGTACTCAGGATGACTATTATAGAAAAAAGCGCCGATTAATGGGCCAATTACAGAGCCGATTGCTCCCATCGTTTGCAAAACAGCAAATATTTCTGCCTGTTGTTTTTCCTTTGTTAAGTCAGCGATTTGAGCACGCTGTGCTGGAATATACAAAGAGCGGCCAATACCATTTAAGACGTACAATAAGGCGAAAAAGGCGACTGATTCAGCAAAAACGAATCCGCTTATGGCGAAAGCTTGTAAAAGTAATCCGAGTAACATGATTTTCTTTCGTCCGAATTTATCTGTTACACCTCCAGCGATTAATGTAAACACAATGTCAGCGAGTGGCTGTAATCCGAAAAGAAGCATCGTAACTATGACATTACCATTTAAAGCTTTATTAACATGGACAATAAAAATGATAGCTAACATTGATTCAGTCGTCCGAATTAATAATTCACCTAGCAATCGAATGAGAATGGGCTTATTATAACGTTTTATAAGTTGATGCATTTCTATTTCCTCCTTTCTATATTGAAATGATAAGATGGAAGATAGAAATGAAAAAGGGTAGAATGAAAGAGGAAGATTTTTCATCTTTTAGGGGGCGTTTTATGACTATTTTGGAGCAATATATGAACCTATGGCTCCAGTATGGAAAAGGGAGATCAGAGGGCGAGAAATTAGAAATGACAATACAAAATATATCTGAAACATTATTTTGTACAGAGAGAAATAGTAAACTAATTATAAAAAAATTAGAAGAATTAAATTGGATATTATGGTTTCCGGGCCGCGGAAGAGGGAATCGTTCGAAGTTATCCTTTCAAAAGCATCCACTTTCTTTAATTTTGGAAAGAGGAAAAGAAATAACGAAACAAGGAGACGTAAAAAGTGGGATCGCATTTATTGAGCGATATAGCTCGTATTTCCCATCACTTCTAACGCAATTTCAAACTTGGATTGATTCGATATTTGGTTATCAAGTTGAAAGGACATCACAGGGGAGAAGAGATGTACTACGTTTGCAAGTTCAAATGAATCTAGACATAGCATTAGATCCTGTATACGCCACGATGCGTTCGGAATGTCATATGGTAAAACATATATACGACACGTTAGTGTATGTAGACGGAAATACAAACAGTGTAGAACCAAGACTTGCGTTTTATTGGGAATATGATGATCAGAAACATATTTGGACCTTTTACTTACGAAAAGGCGTTCAATTTCATAATAGAAAAGAACTAACCGCTCATGATGTTGAACATACATTTAAGCGATTTATGAAAGCGAAAAATAACCCGCATGCTTGGATGTTACAGCACGTTGAAAGTTTACATATTCTAGATGACTCCATTGTGCAGGTTCGTTTATCTACTGATAACAAGTTGTTTTTACATGCTTTAAGTGCAGAACAATGTTCTATTGTAAGTGAAGATGAAGATGGGAAGTTACTCGGTACTGGACCGTTTCGGTTATGTGAAAATAATGAGGATGTATTCGTATTAGAAGCAAATGATTTTTATTTTCGCGAGCGACCATTTCTAGATCGAATTGAATTATGGAATGTAGAGAGCAGAGTGAATACGTACGATATATTAGCGAAAGCACGTTATAAAAATATAGAAAAGCATTATAAAGAACTATCTAGACTTGAGTCGAATGTAACATATGTTACGTTAAATACTGCAAAAGAGGGACCTATACAAGATACGCAGTTCCGGAAAGCTTTATATAATATTATCCATGGCAAGGAGATTATTGAAGAATTACAAGGAGCGCGCGGCGAAATAGCAGAAGAATTAGTACTAACAAAGAGCGGTACAATACATACAAATGAGGATATACATACACTTATTAAAGATAGTTCATACCGTAATGAAACGCTACGTCTATATACATTTACAGGACAAGATCATGTTGAAGACTCAAATTGGATACAAAAAGAATGTACGAAATACGGAATTAAAATTGATATTGAGTTTATTGAAACAGAAGAGTTGTTGCAAATAAGTACGATACAAAAGGCTGATATTATGCATGATAGCGCGACAATTAGCGAGCGTATTGAAGAGAGTTTACTATATATGTTTCTTACAAAAAATAGCTTTATTCATCAGCATAGCAATATAAACTTTAACGAAGTATTGCAGCCTTATTTTATAGAGAATCAATTAGATAAACGGGTGACACTGTTACGTGATATTGAGGACACATTGTTACGTCAAATTCATATCATTCCTTTATATCGTAACAAACAGCAAGTAAGTTCACATGAAAAAATACAAAATATAATAATTAATTCACAAGGTTGGATTGATTTTTATGAAATATGGTTTAAACCTTGATGTATAAAGGTTCTTACGCATTTTTTATGAGATGTGTAAGAGCCTTTTTTGTATGTAAGACAGGTTTGTTTTACACATTGTTACGCTACTTGTGATAAAAGTCTATTTACAACGTAACAGTGTTATGTTACATTGTTATCAGGAAGGAGTGACATACAGTTGAGTACAGATTTAATTTCAAAAAAAGATTTATTAGAACTAACTGGTATTTCATACGGACAGTTATATAGGTGGAAGAGAAAAAATTTAATACCGGAAGATTGGTTTGTAAGGAAATCAACGTTCACAGGTCAGGAAACATTTTTTCCAAAAGAAAAGATATTAGAACGTATTGATAAAATCCAAACGATGAAAGAGGATTTATCACTTGATGAATTGGCAAATATGTTCTCACCGAGCGTAACAGAGGTTCTTTTAACGAAGGATGATGTCGTACGTAAGGGGATTGCTTCAGAGCCAGTTTTACAATTTTTCATTGAGCAAACGAACAAAGCAGCAGATTTTCAATTTGTAGATATTCTTTATGTATATATGTTAGAAGAACTTCTTCAATCAGGAGAGATTAGCTTAGAAGAAGGGAAAATGGTCTTACAAGTTTTACGTGAAAATTATGAAACGATTAAGCATAAAAATTGTGATTTAGTTATCATTCGGAAGTTAGGGATTTCTACATGCTTCTTAGTATCAAACGTGGAAGACTTAATTTTTGAAAAAGGAACAAAGATTGTTTTACGTGTTGCAATTATGAATTATACAGAAGCATTAAAAACAAAACTGTTGTAGTGGAGGAGAAATAATGCGTACAGAAAATTTAATTATAAACGGTTACGGTTCATCGAATGGCGGCGAGTTTCATAAAGTACAACTAAATGGAAAAGGAACTGTTAATGGAAACGTTGAATGTGACCAATTCGAATGTAATGGTTACGGTACTGTTACTGGTGATTTGAAAAGTAGTAATGCAAGAATTAGTGGATCAGGTAAAGTTGAGGGTACAGTTAGTGCAGATATGATGCGAATCGATGGGAAAGCGACAATTACACAAGATGTAAAGGCGAACACTTTGAAAATTGCAGGAAAAGGAACAATAGGTGGAAATGTAACCGGTGAAGAATTTAAAATAAATGGCCAAGCGACGATTGATGGTAATTGTGAAGTAGATACTTTTTCTTCAGAGGGACAATTTACAGTTGGTGGATTATTAAGCGCAGATGAAATTAATATAAATATTCACGGCACATGTAGAGCGAAAGAAATTGGTGGTCAAACCATTAAAGTAAAACATAGATTGAGTGCTTTTAGTCGACTATTTAAAACAGTATTTGGCTTACAGTTAGAAGCTGAACTGCTAGAAGGTGACAATATCGATATTGATTATGCTCACATAAAAACGGTAAGAGGAAACAATATTACAGTAGGACCGAACTGTGAGATTGAACTGATTGAATATACCGGGGTTCTTAATGTTGATCAAAGCGCAAATGTAAAAGAAATTAAGCAGGTTTAAAGGAAGGGAGAAATCAGTATGGAACATCAACATAGCCTTACAGTAAATGGTTCTGGCAATTCAGCGGGGGGAGAATATAACAAAGTAAAGATACGTGGCGAAGGAACAATCTCTAACAATATGAGTTGTAATGAGTTTAAGACATACGGGACGAGTGATGTACGTGGAAATATGAAAGCTAAACATTATGTCGTGTATGGAGATAGTGAAGTGCAAGGCAATGTAGAAGCGGAATATATAAAAATATATGGTAATACACAAATACATGGTGATGGTCATATTCAAAAAACAAAAGTTAGAGGTATGATTGAAGTTAAAGGGAAGTTTTCAGGTGATTTCGTAGATGTGAAAGGCGCTTTAAATGTGAAGGGAGATATAGAGGTAGAAAAATTATTACTAACTGGTGGTCTTGAAAGTGATGGTTTGCTTAATGCTGAAAATATTGAAATCTCCCTACGTTATGAAGGAAGTAAAGTGAGAGAAATCGGTGGGAAAAAGATTACAGTACGTAAAAAAGCGAGATTTATTCCTTTTACAAGTCATGCCGGAAACCTTCAAACATCAATTATTGAAGGAGATGATATTTATTTAGAACATACAATAGCAGACGTAGTTAGAGGAAATCATGTTATAATTGGTCCTGGCTGTGAAATTAGTGTTGTAGAATATCATACTAGTTTTAACCAGAAAGGGAAATCAGTCGTAAAAGAACATAAACAAATATAAGTAGTATGAGGGAGAGCAAGAGATATGGTTGAGAAGAATAATAAACTCGGCTTCGTTGTTGCCGGTTTATTGCTGGGCATCTTAATGGCATCAATGGATAATACCATTGTCGTAACAGCAATGGGAACGATTGTTGGTGACTTAGGAGGTCTTAAAAACTTTGTATGGGTTGTTTCTGCCTATATGGTTGCAGAAATGGCAGGTATGCCGATTTTCGGTAAGCTTTCAGATATGTATGGCAGAAAGAGATTCTTTATTTTCGGTTTAATCGTCTTTATGATTGGCTCGGCACTTTGTGGAACTGCTGAAAATATTACACAGTTAGGTATTTATCGTGCCATTCAAGGTATTGGCGGCGGGGCACTAGTGCCGATCGCATTTACTATCGTTTTTGATATTTTTCCACCTGAAAAGCGCGGGAAAATGGGTGGATTATTCGGAGCAGTATTTGGTTTATCAAGTATCTTTGGGCCACTACTTGGTGCATATATTACGGATTACATTAGTTGGCACTGGGTGTTCTATATTAACTTACCACTTGGAATTTTAGCACTTATTTTTATTACATTATTTTATAAAGAGTCACGAGTTCATAGAAATCAAAAGATTGATTGGTTCGGCGCAATTACTTTAGTTGGTGCAGTAGTTTGTTTAATGTTTGCGCTAGAATTAGGCGGGCAAAAGTATGATTGGGATTCTAGCTTTATTTTAAGTTTATTTGCTGGGTTTGCTATTTTAATAATTGGATTTATTTTTATTGAACGAACAGTAGAAGAACCAATCATTTCATTTGAAATGTTTAAACAACGTCTGTTTGGAATGAGTACAATTATTGCATTATTTTATGGAGCGGCATTTATGTCAGCAACTGTGTACATTCCGTTATTTATTCAAGGTGTATACGGTGGCACCGCAACAAACTCAGGATTATTGTTATTACCAATGATGTTAGGTTCAGTCGTAACAGCGCAGCTAGGTGGATTTTTAACATCGAAACTTAGCTACCGTAATATCATGATTATTTCTGCTGTAATTATGCTAATCGGATTATTCTTATTAAGCACGTTAACACCAGAAACAAGTCGTGTACTATTAACTGTGTATATGATTATTATCGGTTTCGGAGTCGGTTTCTCATTCTCTGTACTAAGTATGGCTGCTATCCACAACTTCGGTATGGAGCAGCGCGGGTCTGCGACTTCAACGAGTAACTTCATTCGTTCATTAGGTATGACACTTGGTATTACAATCTTTGGAATGATTCAAAGAACTGGTTTCCAGGATCAATTAGAAGAGGCATTTAAAGGTATGAGCGGGGGAATGAATACAAATGCTTTGGGAGATTCAAGAGCTATTCTATCAGAATCTGCAAGATCTCAAATTCCACCGCAAATATTAGATAAAATTATTGAAGCTCTTTCTAGTTCAATCGTTCATACATTTATGTGGGCGTTAGTCCCAGCAGGTTTAGCGTTCGTATTCATTTTCTTTATGGGAAATGAGCGCATGGTATATAAGAAAGAGCAAAACAAGATAAACAGTGAGACATCAAAAGCATAAAGAAAAAAGCTCCTTTCAATTTGGAAAGGAGCCTTTTTGTATGTACGAATCTCAATTAGCCTTCAATAATTTCGTATTCTTCGTCTGCTAATAATAAAATTTGTGTTTTCTTACCTTTATTTTGAACTTCGATTACATCATATGTACCTAAGTCTCTTAGCTTGCTTTGAGAAGCGTTAACCATAACTTCCATAGAATCAATTAAGATATCTTCTTCAATGTATGATTCAGGCAATGCCATATCTTCAGTAGCTAATACACATTCATATAGATTTTGTAAGTTTTCAGCCGTTGGGTTTTGTTCCTCAACATCAATAATGTTTTTTACTGCTTCCATATTTTCTTCTTTTGCTTGGTATACTTTAATTTTAGCCATTGTTTTAATCTCCTTTATAACGTAATCGTAGAGGCTACAATTGATTCAACTAATCATTAGAGCGAGATAAAGTCCCTCTCTAATAGAAGTTTCACTTTATTATAACGCTTTTTTATAAAAAGATGAAATTGTTATGTGTACTTATATAGAAAATTATATATTCTTCACATATTTTGTTCATTATTTGCGAATAATCATGTATTCACTTTAAAAATGAAGCGGAAGTATTGAATGTAGGATGAATTAAAAGCAGTTATTAACTAGGTATAGCATCATTTCAATGTAAGTAGATGTTATAATGAGTTTGTATTTGCGTATGATTTAGAATTACTTGATTTTTTAATGAAGTAGACAGCTTCTGTTAAAAAGGAATCATTCTTTTCAAATTTGGATGATTAACGTGTATTCAAGCGGAAAATTGATTTTCAAAGAAAGAAGGAAAGTAAATGATATATGAATCAAATATACATACAAGAAAAAAATTAGTTTCTATGTTCGAGGGTTTTAATAATGTTGTTCTACTTTCTTATTTACAAGGACATATGGGCACCGCTTGGGTGAACGATCTCGAAAATCCGACAGTAGCGCAAATTACAGTGGGGATTTTCACATTTTATGGCGGAGATCCAACCGCGGTAGAAACGGAAGAGTTATTACGTAACATTCCTGAAAGAATTTTAGTAATTGTAAATAGTGATGAGTGGAAAAAGCGTTTAGAAGCATTTCATGAAAGAAAAATAGATAAGATTTTACGGTATAAATTCAAACGAAATCCAGAATTGTTAAATCGTACGAAATTAAAATCATTTATAACGGTACTTCCAAATGGATATGAATTAAGAAAAATAGATAAGTATATTGCAAATAACCCAACATTACACAAAGTTTCTGAAGATTTTACAAGTCAATTTAGTTCAATAGATGATTATGTAAATCGAGGTGTAGGTTATAGTATTTTGTATAATGGAGAAGTCGTATGCGGTGCATCATCATATAGTATTTATGATGATGGTATCGAAATCGAAGTTGCTACTGACCCGAATCATAGAAGAAAGGGATTGGCGACTGTAGTTAGTGCGGCATTAATACTGGATTGTTTAGAAAATGGAAAATATCCAAACTGGGACGCAGCGAATAATACGTCTGCCAAACTAGCAGAAAAGCTAGGATATGTTTTTGATAAGGCGTATGATACTTATTTTGTGAATACTAGGTGAATGAAGGCGAAGTTGTACGAATTGTACAACTTAAAAAATTTAAAGGGAACGAATGAAGATGAAAATGTTTGCCATAGAATGGTTGATAACTCCTATTGAAAAATTGGAGAATAATATAACTAGTTAAATGATGAGGAGATTTCACAATCTATTGACTAAAAAACCGGCTTTTTAAGTCGGTTTTTATTTTTAACAGATTTGGCGTATATGTTGTTTGAATAAAGAAGCTAATTAAATAGCGTAGATAATTACTTGTTATAATGTGAGGTGTAATACAAAGTACATTAACTCCTTTTTTACAAAACTCACAACTTAAATAGTAATACATGTTTATCATAAGTTTCTAAACACCAATTATATTTTTTTAGAATAATTGGATGGACAACTTCTTGAGTATTATCAACTTCAGTAAAGCCGTATTTTTTATAAAAGCTTTCTAGTTCCTTAAAAGGAAGACAATACACATTTTGTATTTGTAATTTTTTTGCAGTTTGTACTAAAAATGAAACAAGTTCCCCAGCTAATTGTAGACCTCTAAATTCAGGGAGAATAAAAATCCCTCCCATTTCAATAGTATCTTCATCTATTCGGACTAATCGACCAACACCTGCATACTCATCGTTGTATGTAATGATCGCAACTTTATCCCGCTTTAAATCACTCGGTACAAATCCTATTGATTCGTATTGGATATTAATCCATTCTAAATCATTAGATGTAGCTAATTGAATCCCCATAATTGTTCCTCCTTTAGACAAAAACTAATATTCTCATTATATATATTACGAGGCAAATTGTAATTCATATATGGCATAATAATTAGTGGGAATAAGTGAAAGCGAAATCATTTTTATAAATAGTTAAAGTTTTGAAGAAGAGTGCATACAATATAGAGTACTTTTCCTTTCTTCATTCTTGTTTTACGTATATAATTTAAAAGTAATATTTTTATTTTATTTTTTTATATATTTATAACAGAATAGAGGTTTAAAAATGGGCGTTAAAATCATTACGGATAGTGCGGCAGATTTACCGGAAGAATTGCTGCAAGCATATGATATAGATTTAATTCCACTCCGTGTATATGATGAAGCAGAAACAGAGTATTTAGATGGGGTTACATTAAAGTCAGTTACATTATTGCAAAAAATGAGAGAAGGCGCTGCTTACAGAACTTCATTGCCTTCACTTGAAACATTCCAAGAAAAGTTTGTTTCCTATGCAAAAGAAGGAAATCCTTGTATATATTTAGCTTTTTCATCTGAACTGTCTGGTACATATCAATCATCAGTTGTCATTAAAGAAGAAGTGAAAGAAACATATGCTGATTTGGATTTAGAAATTATCGATACGAAATGTGCTTCGCTTGGCCAAGGGCTTGTTGTATTAGAAGCCGCAAAAATGGCAAAAGAAGGCGCGTCAAAAGAAGAAATCTTAAACCGTGTCGCGTTTCTAATGGAGCATATGGAGCACATCTTCACTGTAGCTGACTTACAGTACCTTGTTAGAGGTGGACGTTTAAGTAAAGTGGCCGGTTTCATCGGCGGTTTATTAAACATTAAGCCGATTTTAAATGTGGAAGAAGGAAAACTTGTACCACTTGAAAAGGTAAGAGGGAAAAAGAAAGTATTAAGCAGAATTGTTGATATTATGGAAGAGCGTGGAAAAGACCTTAAAGGTCAAACAATCGGTATGACACATGGTGATGACTTAGAAACAGCTGAAGCATTAAAAGCATTAATTACTGAAAGATTTGGCTGTGAAGTATTTATCGTAAATACAATTGGAGCAGCAATCGGTGCGCATACAGGACCTGGTGTTATAACGTTATTTTTCTTAAATGAAGTAGAGTAAAGGATTGATCTTTTGATCAATCCTTTTTTAATTCTAATATAATTGTTTTTTGTGAATAAAAAATATGTAATTTTTTATTAGTTAGTAGCTTTCTTTTTAGTAGGTAAGAAGGTAGATAGGAAAACGGTGAAGGCTAGTATGAAACCAAATGTTTCAGTTTCATCAATTACTAGACCATTGTTCCACTGATAAAGGAAGGATGCTAGTATTAAAAGAGTAGCGGATCCTCCAGCAAATCTTACTATTTTTTGTGTTGAATCATTTTTAGGTTTTACAATCATATTTATCGCCCTTTCATATTTAATAAATAATTCGATAAACTAACTTATAGGATATGACGGTTATAATCAATCTATTAAGATTAATTAATGTCTTTTGAATTAACAATAGATGCCCTCTATGTAATCGGCAAGTTTAAGCAACCAAGCTATTCAAATTAAGAATGATAGTCTACATTTGATTAAATCCTTTTTATTAAGTTTATCGTAATTTAAGTATATAGCCCCATTTTTGTTAATAACAAGTAGTAAAATTGTATGAAAAAAATAGCCGGAAAAACCGATTTTTTACCATTTAATTTAACAAGAAGTATGGAAATAATTAAAGTATGAATGTACAATTTAAATAGTTGATACATTTTTTTACATATGTGAAAATGTCCATTTTATTTAGTATGAAAGATAATACATAATGAGTTAAATAGTGAAAAGCATGGAATGGTTAAACAGGGAGAGTAGAGAGATGGAAATAGGAGAACGTATTCGCCAAGTTCGTATGCATAAAGGATTAACACAGGGGGAACTCGTATCAGGAATATGTTCAATAACATATTTAAGTAGAATAGAAAGTGGGAAAATCAAACCGTCACCTTCTTTTATAAAAAAAGTTTCTAAAAAGCTAGGTATTGATGGCGATTATCTTATAGATGGCAATTACGAGGAGATAAAGCTTACTATTCTTGAAATATGTAATAAATATAAAAAAGATAAAAGTATAAATGAGGCTGATTTATCTTTGTTAGAATTATACGTTCGTGAAGTGGATTCAATCCCTTTATTACTAAAGGTATATGGTGTACTTATATACTATCATGCCCGACAAAAAAACTTGTTATATGTGAAGCCGTTTGTAGATCAAGCTTCGCAAATGATTCCAAGTCAGGTGGAAATGCAAGATACTGAAGATTATATATATTATTTAAAAGCTCGAGGTTATTATTTTTATTATAAACAAGACTACATTGCTGCACATGATATTTATGTACAGGCTGAGAGTTTACTTGGTGTAGAAGAAACTGAACAACATGCTCATATATACTATAATTTATGTCTTGTATATAAGGTGCTGTATAAAGATAAAAGTATTAGTCGTTTGTATGCCCTGAAAGCTTACAACATATACAGAAAAAATGGTATGGAGAAAAACGTAATAAATACACTTTTAATGCTTGCAGTACTGTATATTATAGATGAGTTATATGAAAAAGCACTTGAAACCTTACAGCAAGTAGAAAATAGTGTGGCTACTAATGGTGATTCAATGTATTTACCTATAATTTCTTATGATTATGGAAAAATTTATCAAGGTTTGAAAGACTATACGAATGCCATTAAATACTATGAAGAAACTTTGGAATTGAGTTACCTTTTATCGGAGGAACATCAAAAGGTATATGCATTACGAAACATGATAGAGGTGTACATAGAACTTAAAGATTGGAAAAATGTTAATAAAGTTATGAATGAAGCATTTCATTTTTTATCTGTTTATGATGTACCAATTGCACATGTCCAACTATATGGTTTGAAAGCTAAAATATTCAAAATACGTGGAGATTATTATGAATATGAGAAAAATATGCAAAAAGCAATTGAAGTGGGAGTGGAAAAAAAGCAACATCGCTTAGTTGCTGAATTATCCTTTGAATTAGGTAACTTTTATAATGAGAATCGCTCTTATAAATTATCTGCGAAGTACTTTAAAATTTCAGCTGAAAATAAAATGGATTAAAAGAGAAATCCAGTTGAATCCTTTTATAAATTGTAAATTTAAAGAGGGTATCCAAAAGAGTAGGGTGTTTTATGCTCTTAGGGATACCCTCTTTTATTTTTATTCTACAATTACCAGTCGATAGGGTATTGGTGACGATAAAATCATCGAAGTTTTTACTGTACCAAATGGAATGACGATATCAATTAATTCCTCTAATTCTTTCATAGAATGAACCGCTACCTTTAAGTAATAGCTACTTTCACCTGTTACTCGGTGACATTCGCGTATCCTATTTTCCTTGTATATTTTCTCCTTAAACTGTTAAGTTTCAATATTTAGAGATATCTAAATATTGAAGATTCATATATAATTATGGAGGAATTAACTTGTTGTAACTATTTGTAAAAATAGGAGGCTATTAAAATGAATATGCTTATACAAGCTCCAACTAAATGGGATTTATTCAGGCTATATTCTAATGAACAAGATCTTATGTTTTCTATAGAACAGTTAAAAATAGAATATAAAGCAACAAAAGATCCAGCAACCCTTTCACAACTTATACAGGCTATTGAAAAAGCGGAGTATTATTTATATTGCCGTGCTACTGAAGATGATACGCCACCCGAAAATAATTTACTAAGTGTAACAATAAACCAATTAAAGAAAGAAGTGCAACTATTAATAGAATCTAGTAAGAAGCAAGGTATTAATGATGATAACTCAAGTATTAAACTAATAGAAAATGAATTAAAAGCTTGGGAAGATATGTACATACAATTACGAAATAAGATAGAAGTAATACACGATAAAGAGACTTTATCTTTTGGACAAGCGAATTACGTTGCGATGAATAGTGATGACCATTATGAAAGATTAAAAGTATTTGATTCTCTTACAAATGCTTTGAATAAGGAAAAAGAGATTTTTGCTACTGTATTGAATCAAATAGGAAGATTACGTAACACGAAGAGTAATGAATTAGAAAGGAGAGAAGTTTTAACTCAATCCCTTCAAATGAATGGCATTTCTGAAACTGTATTAACTCAAATGTGGAACACAACGGAACAAAACCTTACGAAGCTAGTAAGTGCTTTAAATGTATATAAAAAAGGTAAGGATTCAATTACATGGCATGAACTCATGACATTAAAGGAAAGTAATGAGACTGTTATTCCTTTTTCGGAGGCTGTACAAAACATATATGATGCACTAAAAAATGTAGATGAAGAATTGGAAAAGTTCGCACGGAATGCGATAGCGAATGGCTGGGTTGATGCTGAACCGAGAGATAATAAACCACCAGGTGGATTTTGCGCTCCTTTTTTCAGCGAAAAAGAATCACGTATTTCAATGCGTTATGATGGAAGTATTGATAGTGTAAGAGTACTTGCTCATGAATTAGGACATGCTTGGCACTTTTATGTTATGAGTTTTGAACAATCCACTTCATTTTTAGATGATTACTTACCAATGAGTACAGCTGAATCAGCGTCTATTTTCTTTGAGGTGGTACTTGTAAATCACTTAATAAAAACAGCGGAAAATACTGAAATGAAAAAAGCATTGCTTAGCTGGAAAATTAGAAATAGCTTTAATTATGTAATGGCAATTCGTGCATCGTTTCAGTTTGAGAAGAGTTTTTATGAAGAATGTAAGAAAGGTCCTGTAAGTGCTCATGAAATAGAAAAATTGTCTATAGCGGCGCAAGAAAAGGCGTATGGAAATGCATTATCAGAGTATCAGCCATTCGTTTGGATGAAATACGTTCAGTTTTATATAGCAGATGTTCCTTTTTACAATTATCCATACACATTTGGTTATTTAGTAAGTTTTAGCTTATTAGAAATAATGAAAGAAAATAAAGATGAATTTCATTTGAGTTATAAAGAATTTTTACGAGAAACAGGAAAGTCCCCGGTTGAAGAACTGATGAAAAAACATTTTGATATTGATCTAACAAATTATGAATTTTGGAATAAAGCTTTTATACAAATTGATAAAGATATTGATGAATATTTGCAGCTCATATAAGGGGAGAGAGAAGTGGATCAACAATATATAAAAGGAATACCGTTTTCTACTTTGGGGTATTCAAGGGTTATAAGTTTATTAAAAGACTGGTTATATGAAAAACAAGAGAAACCAAGATTTGTAGTAACTGCAAATCCTGAAATTGTTATGTCAGCAAAGGAAAACGCAGCTAAATCAAAGCTGTTTAAAAAGATGTTATTATCCGCAGATTTAATTACTGCTGATGGGATTGGCGTAATAATTGGCTCGAAAATATTAAAAGGAACACTAAAAGAGCGTGTTACTGGAGCGGATTTAACACATGGCTTAATAGAACATTGTAATGAAAAAGGATATCGTGTCTTTCTTTTTGGAGCTGCGCCGGAAAGTAATGAAAAAGCATTAGAAAAATTAAAAGAGCAGTTTCCTCATGCTTCTTTTAAAGGACGAGATGGATTTGTAAACGGTGAAGAAATAGAAGAAGTAAAGACTCAAATTCAACAATTCAAGCCACATTTACTATTAGTTGGTTTAGGTTCACCTAAACAAGAAAAATTTATCTATGACAACTTACAAACATTAAACGTTCCACTATCTATTGGTATCGGGGGCATGATTGATATTTTATCTGGCACTGTAAAAAGAGCACCTAAAATAATGAGAGATACTGGAACAGAATGGTTGTATAGATTAATTTCACAACCAACAAGAATAAAGAGGCAACTTGTACTTCCGAAGTTTTTACTATCGGTTATGGCGGAGAGGATTAAAGGGGTTACAAATTAATAAAGGGGACTACATACATGAACAGAATCGGTATTATCGGAGCAATGCAAATTGAAATAGACTTACTTTTAGAGAAACTACATATAAAAGAGGAACATACTATTGCCGGAATGCCTTTTTATAAAGGAAAGTTCATGGATACAGAAGTTATTATTACTAGATGTGGTGTAGGAAAGGTAAATGCAGCGGCATGTACACAAATATTAATTAATAAATTTGATGTGGATTCTATCATTAATACAGGTGTTGCGGGTGGATTGCATCCTGATGTGAAAGTTGGCGATTTAGTTATTTCTACAAATGTTACGCATCATGATATTAGTAAAAATCAAATGAAGAATTTATTTCCGTTTCAAGAATCGTTTACTGCAAGTAAAGAATTAAGAGAGTTAGCACGAGAAGCTTGTAATAGTAGTAGTTTAAACATTTCTGCACATGAAGGAAGAATTGTCAGCGGAGAATGCTTCGTTGAGGATTCAATATTAAAGATTAAACTTATCAATGAGTATGCACCACATTGTACTGAAATGGAAGGGGCAGCAATTGGGCATGTCGCTCATATAAATAACATACCGTTTCTCGTTATGAGAAGTATTTCTGATAGTGCAGATGATGAGGCACAAGTTTCATATGATGATTTCGCGAAAACGGCCGCGAATTATTGTTCAGAAATTATTGTAGGGATGCTTAAAAATAAATCGAGTAAAACTATTTTGTAGTTCAAAAGTAAAGAATGGGAGAGATTGAAATGTTACAAGCACTAATTTTTGATATGGATGGAACTTTATTTCAAACAGATAAAATTTTAGAATTATCACTAGATGATACATTTAATCATTTACGTTTGCTACAATTATGGGATGCGGAAACACCTATTGATAAATACCGTGAAATTATGGGTGTTCCTTTACCTAAAGTTTGGGAAGCGCTGTTACCTGATCATTCAAATGAAGTAAGAAAACAAACAGATGCATATTTTTTAGAGAGATTAATTGAAAACATAAAGAGCGGAAAAGGGGCTTTATATCCGTATGTAAAGGAAGTTTTTAGTTTTATAAAAGAAAATAACTGTTCCATTTACATTGCTAGTAACGGTTTAACGGAATATTTACAAGCAATCGTATCTTATTATCATTTAGACCAATGGGTTACGGAAACGTTCAGTATTGAACAAATACAATCGCTAAATAAAGGTGACTTAGTAAAAAGCATTTTGATGAAATATGATATAAAAGAGGCAGCGGTAGTTGGAGATCGTTTATCTGATATTAACGCTGCAAAAGATAATGGTTTAATTGCGATTGGATGTAATTTTGATTTTGCACAAGAAGATGAGCTTGCTCATGCGGATTTAGTAATAGATGATTTAATGGAGTTGAAGGGGATATTACCAGAATTGAAGAATACTTACATAACAAATTGAATAAGTTCACAGTCAAATAGATGCTCAGGAGGATATGTTCTTGGGCATTTTTATTTTTTTTAAAGATATATTTTGATAGAGAAAGTAGTTGATTAAACTGGAAAATATACAAATTAAACGAATTGAAGATTTACTAAAGTATGAGATTAATCATCTAGTCCAAGAAAGTAAAGAAGAGGGCTTTAATTTCCTAATAAAATTAATAAATGAATATGAAAGTGAAAGAAATACATTTAGTAAATCAGGCGAATGTTTATATGGAATTTTACAAGGAAATACGTTAATTGGAATCGGGGGATTAAATCAAGATCCGAATACGAAAGATATTAAGATTGGCCGGTTAAGAAGGTTTTATATTTCAAAGGCTTATCGGCGCATCGGATTAGGGAAGTTGTTATTAAAGCAACTATTAAGACATGCGGAAAAGTATTTTCGCGTTGTTGTTCTACATACGGATACAAAGCAAGGTGATGAGTTTTATTGCGTAAATGGATTTGTAAAAGGAGAAGATTATAAAGGTTCAAGTCACTATATAAGATTGTAGAAAGGTTCCATACTCATGTACGGAACCTTTCTTATGCAATTACATTCTAACATTCATTTGTTTCAATAAAATCTTCGGATCACCTTTTACATAATAAAAATGTGGATTATTCTCATCATCGTAAAGCATAATGTAAGGTTTTTCGTTAAGTGGAAGAAGGATGAGTACTTCATCGATTGTTGTATGTAACCATTGATTTGTAATAGGAACAGGTTTCGATAACGGGATTTTTATCATATGACCATCTTTCGGAACGACATTTAAGTTTTTAAATGGACCAGTAATTGATTTTGCAAATTGAATTGCTTCTTTTTGGATAGCCGCATCTAAAGATTGTTTTTGAACTACCATTTCTTTTTTGCAATCAAATACTTCAATTTGTTTATTTGTATTTGCGAACGCATTTGTTGATAATAAAAAGAAGAGAAGAGTAATGACTCCTATTTTTTTGAACATAAAACAACACCTCACACTTACTATACCCTCAATTGTTGTAAATATTTTTCTGTCACATTGATGTAACAAAGAAATTGTATGATAGGAGATCATATAGTAACTATTGATTTCAAGGTAACGGAGGAAAGAGAATGAAAGTATTGATCGCAGATGATGAACAAGATATGCTGAAGATTTTAAAAGCGTATTTTGAAAAAGAAGGCTTCGAAGTTTTATTAGCGAAGGATGGAGAGGAAGCACTTCAAATATTTTATGATGATAAAATTGACTTAGCTATTTTAGACTGGATGATGCCGAAAAGTAGCGGTATTACTGTCTGTCAGGAAATAAAAAAGAATTCAAGTGTAAAAGTATTAATGCTTACTGCGAAAAGTGAAAGTGAAGATGAATTAGCAGCTCTTCAAAGTGGAGCGGATGAATATGTAAAAAAACCATTTCATCCAGGAGTGCTAATAACGCGAGCGAAAAAGCTTGTACAACATGATGATGTGATTCAAGTTCAAGATTTAAAAATTGATTTCACCAAAAATAAAGTATATAAAAATGAGAAAGAATTAGACATTACAAAGACAGAATTACAATTAATAAAATGCTTTTTAAATCATAAAGGCACGATTTTAACGCGGAAAAAGTTGTTAGATATCGTCTGGGGATTTGATTATTTTGGAGAAGAGCGAACAGTTGATACGCATGTAAGAAGATTGCGTAAAAAAATTGGAGAAAATATAATAAAGACGCATCGCGGTTTAGGATATAGTTTGGAGGAAGAGTGTGAATAAGCTTGGAAAAAAGTTATTTTTCAGTATTTCTTTAACAGTCATCCTTATTTTTTCAATCTCTTTATTATTGATTAACTATTTTTTGCCAAAATATAATATATACAAAACACGTGAAAGTTTAGATGGAATTGCAGCACAAATACAGTCGATACCGAGGGAACAACTTGATGACGCTATTCATAGTATTGAAAGCGAAGATAATGTTACGATTGCGTACACATCAATAAATAATTCGGAAGATGATATTAATGATGAATTACGTCTGCAACTTACAAGAAAGAGAGTTGTACTAAATAAACTTTGGATTACAAAAGAAGAAATTACGAAAGTGAAGAACGTTGGGCAATCAAATAAGATTTATGATCAAGAGAAGATAAAATCTAGTTTTTTTGCGAAATACATTGCGAAAGATGATATGTTGATTTTAGTAGGAGTTTCTATCGCACATTCCAATGAAGTGATAAAAACACTTAACTCATTTTATTTATACATTATAGGTTTTTCAATATTTCTTGTCGTTGTACTTGTTTGGATACTTTCAAAAACAATTACAACTCCATTGAAAGAATTAAGTGATGTCGCTGAAGATATTTCAAATCTAGATTTCAAAAGAACGAAAGTGAAAACGAATGATGAAATAGGTGATTTAGCAAATAGTATTAACGTCATGAGTGATAAATTGCATGAAGCACATCAAGATTTAACAGATCGAAATGAACACTTAAAACGATTTATGGGTGACGTAACTCATGAATTAAAAACACCAATCGCATTAGTAAAAGCATATTCTATGGGAATAAAAGACGGTTTAGATGATGGTACGTATGTGGATACAATCATTAAACAAACAGATCAAATATCAAACTTAATTGAAGAACTATTACGATTTTCTAAACTAGAAAGAGATGTTTTGCAAAAAGAAGAATTCCCTATCGAATCATTAGTTCAAAGCATAGTAGATAAGCATAAGATTGAACTCGAATCGAAAGGAATCCATATGCAGGTGGACTTTAACACTGATAATTCGATTGTTTATGCTGATATAAATAAAATGAGAATGGTCTTTCAAAATTTAATTTCTAATGCTATAAAATATTCAACGAATCAAAATATTAAAATCATATTAGAAGAGAAAAATGACGTTGTGTGTTTTCAAGTTCAAAATGGAATTGATACTGAGGGAATTAAAGATATAGATAAAATTTGGGAGCCTTTTTACGTATTAGAATCTTCTCGTAGTAAAGAAAAGTCAGGGACAGGATTAGGGCTAGCGATTGTAAAAAGTATATTAGAAAGACATGGTTTTGAATATGGAGTTTCGGTAGAAGATGGGGAAATACAATTTTATATGTATATAGATAGGAACTAATTGTTGTTAGTTCCTTTTCTATTATCTAAAAAGATTCGAATGTTCTACAAATTTCTCAACTGTTTATATAAAATATAAACTGAATTTTCTGTAATTTTAATATATAGTAAGAGAAGGAATATATGGGAGGGAAGTGCATGGAGAAAAAGAAATTAGCAATTACGCTGTCGACTATATTATCTTTAACAATTACTTCAGGAGTTTCTAATATGACTGCACATGCAGAAAGTAAGGAAGGGGCCTCTGTAAAAGGGAGTGATGTTAAGTTAAATGGTCAAGTTTCAGAAGCTTTAATTCCAAACACGAAAATTGAATTAGAAAATGGGATGACGAAACCAATCTATTCTCTTGATGAATCAATTATTGAGAATTTATTTGTAGAGACAGAAGTTGATAGTGATCGAGATGGTAAAAAGGATCGTGTATCTATTAAGGTTATGCGTCCAAAGACTGATCCGAATGTGAAAGTTCCTGTTATATATGAAATGAGTCCATATCGTGCTGGATTAAAAGATGTTCCTGTTTATAATGTCGATGAAGAATTGTATGCGTATGAAGGAAAACCGTATGCAGCGGTTAATCTTGGTTCGTACGGCAATTATTACGTTCCGAGAGGATATGCAGTCATTTTAGGGGAAAGTATCGGTACTGGAAAATCAGATGGATGTCCGACAACTGGAGATGAACAAGAAATACTTGGAACAAAGTCTGTTATTGATTGGGTAAATGGACGTGCAAAGGCATATACAGAGGATGGTAAGGAAGTAAATGCAAATTGGTCTACGGGTAATGTAGGTATGACAGGAGCTTCTTATAATGGGACATTGCCAAATGCTGTCGCAACGACTGGAGTTGAAGGTTTAAAAACAATTATCCCAATCGCGGCGATTAGTAGTTGGTACGATTATTATCGTGCAAATGGGGCGGTAATTGCGCCAGGTGGTTATCAAGGAGAAGATACAGATAATATGGCGGAAGCAGTACTGACAAGAAAGAACCCTGAAGTTTGCGGGCAAATGATTAACGAACTTACTGCTGGACAAGATCGAAAAACAGGTGATTATAACGATTTTTGGGATAAACGTAACTATGTAAAAGACGCTAAAAATGTGAAAGCCAGTGTGTTTGTTGTTCACGGTTTAAATGATTGGAATGTAAAAACGAAGCAATTCGCACAGTGGTGGGAAGCTCTTGGTGAAAATAATGTTCCTCGTAAAATGTGGTTACATCAAGGGGGACACGGCGGGACAACAAGTAATAACTGGCAGCAAACGCAAAATAAATGGTTCGATTATTGGTTATATGGAATTGAAAATGGAATTATGGATGAACCGATGGTAGATGTACAACGTGAAAATAAAACGTGGCAAAAAATAAAAAATTGGCCAGATCCGGCGGCTGTACCATCAAAAATCCGTATGTATTTAAGTAATAAAGCAGTCAATCTGCCATTAAGTATGGGATCAGTAAACAATGTTTTCTCATTTGTAGATGATGCTAAAATAAAGTCGAATCAATTAGTAGAAAACCCAGAGCTAGAAGTAGCAAATCGATTAGTATATACAATGCCTGTACTACAAAAAGATATGCGAATAAGCGGTACGCCGAAGATTTCATTTAAAGGGAATATTGATCGGTCTGTATCAAATTTAACAGCATTACTTGTTGATTATGGCGGAGTAAAGCCTGAAATCGTAACTAGAGGTTGGATGGATCCACGAAATTTGAATAGTATAAATAATTCAACGGTGATTCAACCTGGTAAAGATTACACATTTACATGGGACATGCAGCCAGATGATTACGTATTTAAAGAAGGACATCAAATAGGAGTCGTTTTAATCGCAAGTGACTACGATTATACAATTAGGCCGAAAGCAGGAACAAAACTAACTGTGAAATTGAGTGAAGTGACATTGCCTATTGTAAAGTAAAGGTTTATGAGATGAATGAGAAAGGAGAGCTTACTAAGGTAAGCTCTTTTATATTGAGTGACTTTGTTCACTAGTGCTTTATAAATAAATGTTCCTGTTAGTTTTCAGTACTTTTAGAGACAAAAATACTTACGATAAAATAAACAATTGCATTGGCTACTAATAGTCCTGCAAAGGTAAAGCCAGCGGCACCACCGGCAAATCCATCTCCAATTTTTTGGACAATAATATTTATTGTAATGAAGAAAACGAAGGGAGAGCAAAAAATAAATAGTATTCCGGCTATTCTCCATACTCTCCAACGTTTCTTTGCCAAAAAGAAAATTAATACATTAAGAGAAACAAGAATTAAAATAAACAGAATTAAAGAATTCATTGTGATCTCTCGATAGATATACAAAAACATGTTAATTGTGGTGTATCATTATTCGATAATGTGGAGTCTTATCACCTTTATCATCGAAAATAACCTAAACGTTTGAAAAACTATATTAGGGGAGGAATTATAAAGTTAATCGAGAAACAACATAGAGTAAACAAAATATTTTGGAGGATACATAAACATATGAAACGGTGGAACGGTATATTTTGTAGAACCTGAAGCAGAACTGGGTGAAAGATTAGAGCGTAATAAAAGTCCACATAGACTAGAGCATAAACCGAAAAAAAGAGACACTGAATGGTCTGAAAAAGCTTTAAAAGAAACGATGAAAAAACATAGATTAAACTCACTTCATGGTGAAATTAAAAAAGAAGAGTATATAAAAATTAATAATACTCATTTTAGTGCGAAAGAAGTAGCTTTAATGATTAAGGAGAAATTTCGATTGTAAAATACTTAAATGCTGTTACGTTTTCATTGTCCAAGCATTCTCCTAATAACCACATATACTATTTATATTAAAGCCGGTCACTATTATAAATGGGACTGCTATTTTAATGTAAATGACACTTTAGGAGAGTAGGGAGAATAAATTTGAAAAACAAAAAACAAGGAAGAATTGAAAATCAAGTGTATTCTAATCGGGTTGTAAGATCAGAATTTGATGAGAATTGGGAAACTTGTATTTCAAAAAGTGGTTATGTAATCTACAAGGCTACAAGTGATCATGCTGAAGTAATAGTGCTTCTTTCAGATGGTTCAAGTAAATTATTAATCTTTGAAAAAGGCGGTAAAGTAGTAGTAGGTGGCGGTGGGACGAGTCATTACAGCAAACCGCATATTGCAAGAAACATTTAATATAAAAAAATGTTAATGGAGAAGACGCTGGCAGCCTTATAACCTTTAATTTATATATAGAAATACGTATCCTGAAGTAAGTTTTTGTTTTAGATTCTGGCGTTTTTTGTAACAAAGATAAGATGAAAAAGATCTTTAACGTATAAAGGTCTTTTTCGTTTTATTCGCAAATAAAATTAATAGAGGTGAGCTATTAATGAAAAATATTGGAGCAACATATGTTCTTTCGGGATTTCTCCTATTCGGCCTTACATATATAACTTCCGCAATTTACGCGGGTTCATTAGAAATTTGGAATAGAACAAGCGGGAAATTCTTTACTGCATTTTATGAAATTCATGGTACAACTTTATCGATAATTTCAATTTGTTTTATTATAGCGGGGATATACTGTATACATAAAAAAGTGTAGTGAAAAATAATCAGCCTTTCATGTACTATACATGAAAGGCTGATTATTTTTATGTGTTGAAGGAGTCTTTTAGAAGAATTGTAGTTTTTAGATTGATAGTTAAAAATGTAACTGCTTATGTATAATTAATACCATTTCGTCAAATGAATGTCACATAAAAGTTTTATAGTGGATGTAGAAAGTGAAACATACACAAATCAGGAGATGGAATGATGAAAAAAGCGTTACAATATACTTTCATATTATTTACGTTCGTTACTTTATGTTATGTAGTATATACGAACTATGAAAAGCAAAAAGAAATTAAAAACAATAAACAAGTAATTAGTGAAGTTGCAAAGAGGCATGGTATTCCAGATTGGATACCATTATCTATTGCTGATCATGAAACAAAGTTTAATCGAAAAGCAATAGGGGACAATGGAACATCTTTCGGATTATTCCAATTACATCGTGGTGGTTTAGCACCAGCACAATTATCAGAAGAGAGCTTAATGGAGTCGCAAATAAATGCAACAATAGCAATCTCTAACATGGTTAATTCATATGAACGCGGTGTGAAAAAAGGATTGAAGGATTGGGATTTACTTAAATATGTTGCTAATACATCAGGATGGCCAGGAAATTTAGGAGGAGAATGGACAGATAATAATACGAAATATAATAAAGGGCTAGAACAATCTTATCAATTATATAAAAAAGAGAAATAGATATAAAAAGGCATTTCCAATTTGGGGAAATGTCTTTTTTATGTTATAGTATAATAGTGTTTGAATGATGTGTTATTTTAATATATCTTCGAATTTGTTGTGCAGTATTTTTATATTAAATAATTACTAAAATCATTTTTTTATATAAGGAGTAAGATGTAGGGAATATGAAAAATATAGATTTTATACTAGAAAGTGATGAAACATTAAAACCGTCAGAACGATTAGTACTATTATTATTAGAGAAGCATAGAATGTTATATACGAACGATCTATTAGCTCTTTCGAATTTATCATATAAAACATTAACGGATTCGCTAACAGCGCTCGTTATGAAGTCTTATGTATTAAAAGATACCGGTAAGGGAAGAAGGCAAAATGGTTATAGATTAGTATAATAAGAGTACTGTTATAGAAGTTGGCTACATATGTGTTTTTCAAACGTAAGGATAAATTGTATTTTTGTTTTCAAATGATAAAAAACTTTTGATTTAAGTAAAAATTGGTTTCGATATGCAAAGAGTTCATGACTGCTAAATGTATAATTTTATTTCATTTTTATTAATGCTAATTTGTTATAAGCAAAAATGATGAAATTTTCAAGTGATTATAAAAATGAAATTCAAAAACAATCCAGTCGTTTGAGGGATTGTTTTTTTATTGGTATAACAAATTACAAAAATAATATTATTATGTAAACTTATATATTTTAAAAGGAACATGTGATTATTAATAGAAATTATATAAAGAATACTTAATATCTTTATAAGTGGAGGCTCATTATGGAACAAATCATATTAATATCACAAGCTGTTATAAGCGGGGAAAAAGAAAAAGTAGTGGAGATAATAAACTCGGATCAAAGTATTGTAAATTCATATAGTGAAGATGGATGGACACCGCTTCATTTAGCTGCTTATTTTGGACAGAAAGAAATTGCAAGTTTCCTTTTAGAACAGGGAGCGGATATACATATTAGAGCAAAAAACGAAAATGAAAATACACCTCTTCAAGCAGCAATTGCGAATAAGCAGAGCGAGCTTGTAGCTTTCTTAATTGAAAAGGGATCAGATGTGAATGCTGCACAAAGTGGTGGTTGGACAGGACTTCATGAAGCAGCGTTATTAGGAAATGAAGAAATCATTATATTACTTCTTGAAAAGGGTGCTAATAAAATGATTAAGAAAAATGATGGGAAAACCGCATATGATATTGCTTTAGAAAAAGGGCATGAATCTCTATTACATCATTTGCAAGAGGAAGTGAGCTTATGATTAGCCACTGGAATGTAGGGGTTTTTCTTTTTAATGAAGTGGAAGTGTTAGATTTTGCGGGCCCATTTGAAGTTTTTTCCGTTACAGCAACAAGTGAAGGTCAACCATTTACAGTTCATACTGTTAGTCAAGATGGAGAAATGATTACAGCGAGAAATGGATTAAAGGTACAACCAGATTATAGTATCGAAGACTTACCTCCAGTTGATATTTTAATTATTCCTGGTGGGTTAGGTGCTAGAGAAAACGAAATGAAAAATGAAATAATAATAAATTGGATCCGTCAGCAAATGAAAGAAGTAAAGTTAATGACTTCTGTTTGTACCGGTGCGCTTTTACTTGCGAAAGCTGGATTACTCGACGGCTTCAAAGCGACAACACATTGGGCAAGTATTGAAAATTTTAGAAATGATTTTCCGAATGTGGAAGTATTAGAGAATGTAAAGTTTGTCGATGAGGGGCACATTATTACGTCTGGTGGAATTTCGGCCGGAATTAACATGTCATTTCACATTGTGAAAAATTTGTTGGGTGCTCGGATTGCTGAAGAAACTGCGAAAAGAATGGAATACGATATTGATTTAAAATATTAAAAGTAAAACAAGACCAGCTGCTGGGTATTTCCAGCAGCTGGTCTTGTTCTATAGTGAACGAATATATGTTAACTCTTCATCTGTAAAAAGGGGACGAGTTGACGCACCTGCGTTTTCTTTCGCTTGCTTTTCTGTTTTCGTACCAGGAATTGCGACCGATACCGCTGGATGAGTGAGGACATAACGAAGTGCAAGTTGCCCTAAGGTTTGATTTTCATTTGAGAGTAATCGTAGTTTCTCTACTTTTTGTAAATCTTCTTGAAACCAAGTTTCTTTTGGCCATTCTTTGCGTAAATCTCCATCAGGAAAAGTTGTTGCGTTTGTGAATTTTCCAGTTAATATCCCCATTTTTAAAGGACCGCGTATAACAGCTCCTAAATTATTCTCTTTTAGGTATGGCAGTATGTCGTTTTCTGGTTTTCGGTTTAATATGTTGTAATCAAGTTGCACAACATCAATTGCATCGTGTTTATTGAAGTGTTTTATATATTGTAGGTCATGAGTTGAAACACCTACAGCTCTTACTTTTCCGTCTCGTTTTAATATTTCAAATGCGCGTAAAAATGCCTCTGTTTCTTCTTGTTTATCCCACCAAATGTGACAGAAATAAATATCTATATAGTCTGTTTGGAGGCGCAGTAAACTAGTGTCAAATACCGCGATTATTTTTTCAGCTGTATTATAAACAGGCTCTCCATTTGGATCATAGTGATGCCCAATGAGTCCGCCTTTCGTTGATAAAACGATATTATTACGGTAGTCTTTTATTGCCTGTGCTACTAATTTTTCACTATGACCTAGTCCATATACATCAGCAGTATCAATAAAATTCACACCGCATTCGATTGCTTTTTTCATAGCGGTTATAGATTGTGAATCGTTAACGGGTCCCCATTCATCACCACCAATCGCCCACGCTCCAAATCCAATTTCTGAAACAGTAATTCCGGTTTTACCTAATGTACGGTAGTGCATCATTTTTCCTCCTTGTAAGCATGTTATAACATCGGTATGCAAGGGGAGGATGGATGTGTGTGAAAATGTTTTCTACAATAGAGGAAAAAGAATAACATAAACTACTATTTTATTGCAGCATAAATAAAAATTTTCATTTTGAATAGGGAAATGTCGTCGAACGCTATCTCTAATTGGTTAATTTATGAGATTTTTTTGTGAAGGAGCTTATTTTATAAGAATAGAATTTAAGTTAATAAGATCGTGCCGATGGCAGTGAAAAATATGGGTTAGGGGGATTTGAAAATGAGGAAACTCAAAAGAGTAAATATTCCTAATATACCAGAGCAACTATCACAGCCTAATGCCAACCGAGCAATAAATAAGAAGAAGTTAAGGCGTTTTATTTTCATGTTCATTTTTATCGCTGCAACTACTTTGTACGTTCAATATATTTTAACGAAACAGCAAGAAATAATAAATGAAAAAAAAGATACAATTACGAATCAAAAGAAACAATTAGTTTCTTTAGAGAAAGATCAAGGTTTTTTAAAGACTAACATTGAGAATTTAACCGATAATGAAGAAGAGATATTAAAGTTTGCGAGAAAAGAGTATCAATTTTCTAAGTCAAACGAAACAATATTCGTATTGCCGAAGTGAAGTGGTGGAACAGTTAGCGATAGCTAACTGTTTTTTATGTATGAATGAAGGAGTTTGTAGTATGAATGTCATGGTACAAGGAATGATGACATATTGTAAAAATGAGGAGTGTGAGCCATTTCCAATTGTTTTAAGAGATTTTCATAATTATGGAATATATGTCGGAATAAATATTGTTAAAATTCTGTCAATTGTATATAATACAAGGTAAGCGGATATATTTTTTAATCAACGTTGAGTTAATAGCTCATACGCCTGCTAAGAAAACCGTTATCCTCGTATAAGAAAGGAAGATAGCTGTGTACGCATCAAATACAATTTATGTCGTAGGGGATGCGAAAGCACCTCAAAATAATCCCATTACCGAAAAGTTCAAAAGTTATTTTGTAGCATTTGTACTTGAGAAGGGTACAGGGGAAATTGTAGATGCAGATTGCTCAGCGACAATTGCATTAACATCTCAATTTGTTAAATATTTGTTTCTACATAAAAATATTAATGACCCAGCGTTAGTAACAGAAATAAAAAATCGATATTTCGGTTCGTCTCAAAAGGCGTTACTTGTAGCGCTAAAAGATGCGCAGAAAAAATATAATCAGATTGCTGCTTTGTCTACACATTCATAGACAAAATCCAGCCGTAAGAATCTTCTTATGGCTGGATTTTTTTGTTGGACAACGAAAGGATGAACAAAATGAAAATTATCGATGTAAAAGTAAATCGTAGACGTGTAAAACTTCATACACCATTTAAAACAGCGCTTCGTACCGTAACGGAAATTGAAAGTATAGATGTGTTTATTCATACAGATGAAGGGATTGTTGGAAAAGGAGCTGCGGCAGCAACACCAGTTATTACTGGTGATTTCGCCAGCGGGATTGAGGAGGCAATATTAGGATCAATTCGTTCCGCATTAGTTGATAGAGACATACTGCAATTTCAAACGTTATTGTTACACATTCAAATGAGCTGCGTAGGAAATACAAGTGCGAAAGCAGCGGTAGATATGGCTTTATACGATTTGTACTGTCAATTTCATAGTATACCTATATATGCATTACTAGGTGGAAAGAAAGAGATTTATACGGATATTACTGTAAGTGTGGATGAACCATTATTAATGGCAAAAGAGGCAAAAAAGCATATAGAAAAAGGATTCCAAACATTAAAAATTAAAGTTGGTAAAGAGGCACATTTAGATCTGGAACGCATTGAGGCAATTCGAAATGTAGTGCCAAAAAATACGACGTTACGTTTAGATGCAAATCAAGGATGGAATCCGAAAGAAGCGGTTTCAATCATTAAACAAATGGAGAATAGAAATTTAAATATAGAATTTGTAGAACAACCTGTTCATGCGAAAGATTGGGATGGATTAAAATACGTGAAAGATAATGTACAAACGCCTATTATGGCAGATGAAAGCATCTTTTCAGCAAGGGATGCGTTAAAGCTCGTCCAAGGAGGATATGCAGACTTACTTAATATTAAATTAATGAAATGTGGCGGTATACGAGAAGCCTGGCGAATTGCGGATATTGCAGAAACAGCTGGTGTGAAATGTATGGTTGGAAGTATGATGGAATCTTCACTTTCAGTTAGCGCTGTGTCGCATTTAGCTGCGGCTCATCCGAATATTCATTACTTTGATCTTGATGCACCATTATGGTTAGTAGAAGAACCAGAAGGAATGACTTACACAGGTCCAAAGGTAAACCTGCATTCTGCAGTGAATATAAAGTCTTAGAAGTAGTGTCTAGCAAACTATCTTTTAAGGGGGATATGTATGAAAAAAGCGGGGACTGCATTATTAACAACATTATTTATTTTTTCATCGTTTACAGCGGCGAACGCTGAAGAGAGGAAAGAAAATAAAGCGTATATAGACGTATCGGCTGCAACGTTATGGACTGCACCCGATTCACTTCGGCCAATTGATGCACCTAGTGCAAGTAATCCTGTTGATTTATGGAAATGGACGAAATCAATGACACTAGATGAGAAACTTTGGTTAACAAACGCAAATAAATTAGAAACGCAAGCGTTACTCGGTCAAGAAGTAACTGTAATTGATAAACGAGGTGATTGGGTGAAAGTGCTAGTGCATGGACAGCCAACGCCGCGAAATGAGGAAGGGTACCCCGGATGGATGCCTGAAAAACAATTAGCGTATAATCAAGAATTTGCAGATAAGGCAGGGCAGCCCTTCGTTTTAATTACAAAACCGACAGCTATTTTATATATAAATCCTTCTGAAAAACATAAATCACTTGAGGTAAGTTATAATACGCGGTTACCACTTTTAAGTGAAGATACTATTTCGTACTGCGTACTATTACCAAATGGTCAGAAGGCGTGGTTACGCAAGAAAGATGGAACTGTTCACCGTTCTCAAAATGATATTCCTACGCCAACAGCTGATGATCTAATAAATACTGGTAAGATGTTTTTAGGATTACCGTATATATGGGCTGGTACAAGTGGGTTTGGCTTTGATTGCTCAGGATTTACTCATACGATATATAAATCGCATGGTATTACAATCCCGCGAGATTCGGGGCCACAGTCAAAAGCAGGAATCGCAGTTGATAAGGTAAATCTTCAAAAGGGAGATTTAATATTCTTCGCACATGATCAAGGAAAAGGTAGTGTTCATCACGTTGGAATGTATATTGGTGATGGCAATATGATTCATTCACCAAGAGCTGAAAGATCGGTAGAAATTATTCCGCTAAATAAACTAGGATATATAGAAGAATACGCTGGTGCTCGTCGTTACTTACCTTGAAAAAGATAGGGGGCTTTATATGAAAAAGGTTGTTCGCTATTCATTAATTAGTACTCTACTTGTCTCTTCATTTTTAGTAGGCTGTGCGAAAGAAAAAACAGTTACAAAGCCGAAAGATGAGAAGAAAGTATTACAATTATTAGAAACGGGTGAAATTCCGTCATTGAATTCAGGGAAAGTAACAGATGCAGTTTCGTTTAATGTTTTAAACAATGTTATGGAAGGATTATTCCGTTTATCGAAAAATGATGAAGTGATTCAGGCTGGGGCACAAAAATATGAAGTGAGTAAAGATGGAAAGACATATACCTTCCACTTGCGTGATGCGAAATGGTCTAACGGTGATCCAGTAACAGCTCATGATTACGTATATGCTTGGAAGCAACTTATTAATCCAGATACAGCCTCTCAATATGCATATATTGCGTACGATGTGAAAAATGCGGAAAAGATAAATAAGAAACAATTAGGATTAGAAGAATTAGGTGTGAAAGCAAAAGATGATAAAACGTTTGTTGTTGAGTTAGAACATCCAGTACCATATTTTACAAAGCTATTAATTTTACCGTCTTTCTATCCAATAAATGAAAAGTTTGCGAAGGAGCAAGGCGATAAATATGGCTTAGAGGCGAATAAAGCGATATATAATGGGCCGTTTACGTTATCAGAGTGGAAGCACGAAGCGAGTTTTACAATGAAGAAAAACGATAAATATTGGGATAAAAAAGAAGTGAAATTAGATGAAGTAAACTACCAAATTGTTAAAGAAATTTCAACTGCGGTAAATTTATATGAAACAGATAAGGTAGATAGAGCTGTCATTTCTACAGAATTCGTAGATAAATATAAAAATAATAAAGAACTGAAACAATATACAGATCCAGTTATGTATTTCTTCCGTTTCAATGAAAATGTACCGATTCTTAAAAATAAAAACGCACGTCTTGCACTTAGCACAGTTTTTGATAAGAAGGGACTTGCAACCTCGTTTTTAAATGATGGTTCGGTAGCTGCGAACTACTACGTTCCGAAAGGATTTTTAAAGGGGCCAGATAAGAAAGATTTTAGAGATACGGCTGGAGAGTTTAATAAGACGAACGTAAAACAAGCAAAGGAATATTGGGAAAAAGCAAAGCAAGAGACGGGAACAAATGAAGTAACGTTAGAATTCTTAAACTATGACTTAGAAAACTTTAAAAAAGTAGGAGAGTATATTAAAGAAGAGCTTGAGAAAAACTTACCAGGGCTAAAAGTAAATGTGAAATTACAACCACATACTCAAAAACTAGCGTTAGAGAAGAAAAAAGAATATGAAATGTCGTTATCACGCTGGCTACCTGATTATCCAGATCCAATGACATACTTAGAAGTTTTCCTTTCGGGAAGTACCGTTAATAATACAGGGTATGCAAATCCAGAATACGATGCGCTAATTAAGAAGATTAAAACAGAATTAGGTAATGATGAGAAAGTTCGTTGGAAAGCAATGCAAGATGCTGAAAAAGTACTTCTTGATGATGCAGTAATTGCACCAGTATTCCAGCGCGGACTATCTTACTTACAAAAACCGTACGTAAAAGATTTATATGTTCACCAATTTGGTCCAGCAACAAGCTTAAAATGGGCGGACATACAAAAATAAGGTAAGAGAAAAACAGATGTCATGTATTGATAGTCTGTTTTTTTCTTAGTTAAAGCCGGATGGTAGTTCATGGTATAATTTACTAGTCTGTAAACAGTATTAGGAGGGGGATTATGTCTGTATTTGTAGAGGGGAAAGTAATGCGTACGAAAAGGTTGTCCATGAGAAGACCAAATTTAGAAGATGTTGATCAATTGTATAATATTTTGAAGAAAGAAGCGGTTGGTCAATGGCTTGCTAAATCAAGAGGTATGTCACTAGACGAAACTAAAGAGTATATTAGTCGACTTATATTGCATTGGGAACAGTATGATTTTGGTGTATGGCTGTTATTCAAAAATGAAACAGGCCAGCTATTAGGACATTGTGGTTTAAGAAAGGTAGATGAAACAGGGGAAATAGAAATTATGTATCTTCTTGACCCAGAGCATTGGGGGAATGGATATGCGATTGAAGCAGCAGAGGCTTCCATTCAATATGCAACAGAGGTGATGAATCTAAAAAGAATAATCGCTAGAGTGAAAATAGCAAATGAGAATTCAAAGAAACTTTTGCGGAAGCAAGGATTTACATATACTTTCGATGTTGACCATAGTGGACGCTTATTATCTTATTTTGAACTCTGTACATATTCTAATGAGTTATAGACATTTTATATGTTTTTTTATCGCTTAAAAATAAAATTATTACTAAAATTCCAGTGTGAAATTTATGTAGAATCTTGTATAATTAACATGTTTCTTTGGAAACATTTTCTTACGCTTTAATTATAGGGCTTAATAGAGCGAAGGAAGGAAATACATACATGTAAATAATAGATAAATAGAATGGAACATGTATATAGAAAAAGGAGAAAAATGATGGCGTGTCAAAAACAAGGGTTACAATTTATTCGTAATAGAAAGAGGAATAATCGATGAAAATGAAGCATGCTTTTGGTCCAATTATTTTAGCGTGTTTACTCTTTTTCATTGTAGTGCTTATCCCATCTAAAAGTTTAGTATCACTTATTAGCGATAAAAAGGTTGAAGATGCGGCAACTTCCTTACAAAAAGAGAAATTACAAAGTGTTTTCCTACAACAGAAAATGTTAGAGAACTCGCAGTATTTACCGATGTATGGTTCATCAGAATTTTTACGAATGGATGCATATCATCCGTCTAATTATTTCAAAGTAAACCCTGCAGGTTTTACACCATTTCTAATAGGAACTGGCGGTACGCAAAGCTTGGCTCATATTTTAAATATGACGTCTACAATGGATGAATTAGAAGGTAAAAAAGTAGTCTTTGTTCTTTCACCACAATGGTTTACAAAAACGGGTGTATCACAAGGGGACTTTTCAAATAATTTTTCTAAACAACAAGCATATCATTTTATTTTTAATGATGAAATTAATCCTGAAATGAAGAAGAAAATTGCGAAACGTTTACTAGATTATAAAGTTGTTCGTAAAGATGCGATATTAAGTAGTTCGCTAGAAAGTATTGTATATAACGATACAAAACATAACATCAAAGCTGGACTAGCTAAACCGCTAGCATATATGTACCGGAATATTTTAGATCATAGAGATTTATTTAATTCTCTATTTAAGATCGAACCAATGGAAGAGAAAACAAATACGGGACTGCGTTCAATTTCTTGGGAAGATGCACGTAAACAAGCGGAACAAGAAGGTAAGGCGGAATCCACAACAAATACATTCGGAATAGAAAATCCGTATTACTATAAACATAATTTAAAGAAAAAGTTAAAAGCTTTAAAAAACTTTAGAGCAAATGAATCGTATGATGAATCACCAGAATATGATGACTTACAAATTGTTTTAGATCTTTTCAAAGAAAAACATGTAAAACCACTCTTTATTTCTGTACCTGTAAACGGACCGTGGTATGATTACGCTGGTTTCCCAAAAGAACGCCGTGATGTGTATTATAATAAGGTTCGCGAGCAAGTCGAGAAAGCCGGATACCCAGTAGTCGATTTTTCTAGCCATGAATATGATAAGTATTTCTTAAAAGATACAATTCATTTAGGCTGGAAAGGCTGGATCTATTTTGATGAAGCAGTGCAGAAATTTTACTCTGAAAAATAATGTATAAACAATGGAAACAGGAATGGCGATAAAGCCGTTCCTGTTTTTTAATATAAAGTATTTTGATGTGGACAATTTGGAAAGGCGTGTATATCTTGAATTTGTCTAAAGTCATAATGTTTCATGGCGAACTGAGCTTGGTAAAGGTATTCGTAAACAAATAATTGATTATTTTGTACGCCGCATAAAACACCGGAAGTCCCTTGCCCATTAATGAGAGAAATACCAACAGGGCGACCAATTAAGTATGGTATTTTTTGCTGCCAATGCATAGGGGAATCACTCCTTTTTGAGTTACTATACGGAGTTACAAATAAATTGTAACTTATCCATGTAAATCTTAAACTGGAGGGTTTTAATGAAATATCTAGAAGTCATTAATATGAATGAATTATAAGTGTGGAAGAGGAGTGAATTATGGAGAAAGAAAGGATTCTGGAAGAAAAGCTAAGCCTAATAGAATGGTGCCAAACATTGAAGGGTATATCTGATGATATATGGTTTCAATCATTTAAAAAAGGTTCATGGGGAACTGCGGATGTGATTTCACATTTTATAGTTTGGGATGAGTTTTTAATGAAGTATAGAATGTTGTACTTTATAAGCTCGCAATATGTACCTGATGTTCCAACGGATGTGAAAGAAATGAACAAGAGTGCAATGAGATATGCGAGGTCTGGTATTTCTAAAGAAGAATTAATAGATCAGTTTATATTCACTCGTAAACAATTAGTTGATCAAATTAACTAAATTCCTGCCCGGAATTTTAATGATGACTATCAATTCGGCACAAAAAGAGTGAGATTAAACGATTATTTTTCATCACTCATTCAACATGATTTAAAACATAAAGAAGAAATTATACAATTTCTAAAAAAATGGTGTCTACAATAAAAACCGCTATAATTCTAATTGAATGTATAACGGTTTTTATTTAGAATTTTAAGCAAGGTTTTTACGTTTTTTTAACCATATTTTTATCGCGAAATATAAAATAATAAGAACAACTCCGCCAATAGCGAAAGATTTCACATATGGTCCGGCAACGTCATTTATATTACCCCAGTTTTCTCCAAGTTTTTCACCTAAATAAATGAAAATGATAGACCAAGGAATAATCGCAAGCCCTGTTAAAGTAATGAAACGTGAAATTGGCATTTTTGTAATCCCAGCAGGAATTGAAATTGCATGACGAACGACAGGAATGAAACGTGCAGTGAAAATTACGCCAGTTCCGTATCGATTAAACCAATCTTCAGCAGCATCAATTTGTTTTTTATGAATGAAAATATACTTCCCATAACGTCCTAAGACTGGGCGACCACCGTATCGTCCAATCCAATAAATAAAGACTTGGGCAATGATTCCGCCAATGGTACCGAATATAACTGCACCTACAAATGAGATACTTCCAGTTGATACTAAGTATCCCGCATAAGCAAGGACAATTTCACTTGGAATAATCTCAATCATAAGTCCAAGCATAATGCCCCAATAACCTAATCCTTCAAAAAACGTTAATACTGAATGAATAAAACTACTTAACATTGTTGCACCTTCTAGTTCATAAATTTTTAGGGTGAAGTTCTTTTTATTTAACAACATAAAAAGTTCACTATATGCAAATTATACCTTATTAAATGAACATATTGCCATCTCAATACTTTTTTATGTCTCGTATTTGTTTTCCTTGTATTTATAGTAAACGATATAAATTGAGTTTTCATGAAGAGATAATGAAAAAAATATTAAAAATTTCTCATATTTAAAGAGAAGGAAAGGGGTTAGTAGACTGAACGGCATTAATTTAATTGGAACGATCTATTCTTATTTTTCACTTTATAAAACAAAAATCAAAAAATTCTTAAATTTCAATTTTTAAAGATTGTTTATTACAGTATAATGGAATATGTTAGGGAATTTATTTGTGTAAGGAGGGATAATCTTGTGTACTTTTAAATATCATACAAGAACAATAAAAATTACGTTGTCCAGTATTAAGCCTACTTATAATCGGTATGTTAAATCTTAAGCAATAATGATCTGAAATGAACTTGCGTGAGATTATCGTAAATAGATAATCTTTTAAATATGCTTATTGGTAAAGGATTATTAATATACTTATCTAGGTTTATGGACTTCTTATCCTAGCAGTATTGTTCTTGCTATAAACTAGGAGGAAGCAAATTAAATGATGAATTTATTGTCCAAACCAGTGAAAATAAAGGGAAATGAATTG
Source organism: Bacillus sp. LK2 (assembly GCF_001043575.1). Lineage (NCBI taxonomy): Bacteria > Bacillati > Bacillota > Bacilli > Caryophanales > Bacillaceae > Bacillus > Bacillus sp. LK2. The sequence continues at coordinate 106,956 of NZ_LDUK01000005.1, read as the reverse complement.
GAAGAAGTCTTAAAGGAAATTCAAAGTGGGCAAACAACATGGGATGAAAAGAATAAGACTGATATTGTTAAAGCGATGATTAACCATATTGGTTCGACGGATAGCGAACTTAGAGAATTGATTTACAGTTCTTTTTCTCAATTGATATTAGATAATGAACTAGCGCATGAGTTATTAGTGGAAATATTAGATTTTTGTTTAAGTGACTTGTTATTTAAAGGGATTGGTGAGAATGGGACAGATACTGTATTTACAAGGTCATTTACCTCACTTTTAATTGAACTCATTTTGTACAAGGATAACGAAAATCAATTTCTATCTCAATCCATTATTTATAAAGCAAAAGATGAGTTAATTCATTATATTAATTTAGAACAGGATTTAAGGGGATATGTCCCTGAAAAAGGGTGGGCTCACAGTGTTGCACATGTGGCTGATGTTTGTGTGGAACTTGTAAAAAACGAAAAAATTGAACAAAAGTATTACTCAGAAATATTAGAAACGCTTTGGAAAAAAATATTCTATACAAAAGGTGTTTATATCCATAATGAAGACGGGAGAATTATAAGACCAATTCTAGCAATGTTAAATCGAGGATTAGAGATAGAGGGAGTAGAAGCATTAATCAAAGGTATACCAATGGAAATGAAATGTCAAAAAGAAGAGCTTGATGATGAACATTATTTGTTCCTAAAAGCAAACTGTAAGTTATTTTTAAAAAGTTTTTATATAGAAATTAACTCAAATTCTAATTTGTTATCACTGCAAAAAAATATTGAAACTTGCTTATCAGAAATTTAAAGGATTAATTACTTGTTCAAATATCGGGGACATAAATGAAAGGACATTAAATAACTTTATTTTCATATTAAAATAGGAGCACTTTTGCTCCTATTTTTTATGGTTTCACATCTAAATTTTGTAAAAACAATGTTGCTGTCACATATCGTTTCGCTAGCATTTGTACATATGCGGTATGTACAGAGAGTGTAGCGATAATAATAGCGTTACGAATTGCTTCGCGTTGTTCGTTATTTATTTGATCGAACTTGCTTGCGATTTTATCAGCTTTTTCTTTTACAATATTTTCAATCGTATGAATTGTATCTGTAGCATTTAGTTGTATGCAATTCCCTTGATTTAGTTCTTCAAATAAAGAGGAATAAGCAACATATAAATGAACAGGGTTAATTAAATCATCACTTCGATCAGCCGGGTCATTTACGATGAGTCGTAATAGTTTACGAATAGATTCAAAATCAAGCGCTGTTTTTAAATCTTCAACAATGAATAGTAAGGCTGCTTGTTCGATTGAGTATTTCTTCCCTTTTTGAGGGGAGCCAATCATTTCTTTTATATCTCGTTTCACCCAGTTTTGCATAGCAGTTACAGAGAAACTCGTGTTTTCAATCTGATTGCCAAGCGCAACTATTTCGTTTAAAGAAAAACCGACGTCCGTATCGTCAATCTTAATCAGTTTTTCAAAAATAGGTGAAAGTGCGGTTGTAATAAAAGCAGTGACGCTTTGTCCGCTTTCAATATCTTTTTTATGTGACTTTGCCCAAGCTTCTTGTAAAATACCGAGAGGCTTTTTCGTATTCCATCCTCTTAGTGATAGAAGTAGCGTTGCCATTTCGTTTCGTGTGAGATGAAATGTTTCCATCTTTTCACCTCCAAAATTATAAAAAGTTCTTATGAACTTATAATATGTTTTGTTTCATTTAAAGTCAATTCCGTTTTGCTTAATTTTTCCTATGTTATGAAATTTTCGTAAGTAAATAATGCTTGCATATTTCGACAAAAGTTCATATAATAAGTTCATAAGAACCTTTAAAATGGTTTTAAAACAAATCTATCATTCTAAATTTACAAGAAAGATAGATTTCACATATATCTATATAAAAGGAGAATGGATATAATATGTTGAAAAAACTTGTAGCAGTAATGACAGCATTCATGGTTATCTTTGGGGCTAGTAGCTTTATGTTCGTAGATCATGCGGCAGCGAAAAGTTACAAATCTGGTAAAAAATCATATACACCAAGTTCAGGTCAAAAGTCAAAAGTTGATTTAAACAAAAAAGATTCTAATGTAAATTCACAAAAAACAACAACTGATTCAAAAACAAAAGCAACAAACACAGCGCCAAAAAGTAATAAAGGAAGCTTTATGAAAGGTTTATTACTAGGTGGTCTTGGTGGTTTACTAATGGGTAGCTTATTTGCAAATATGGGAGCTCTTGGTTCTGTATTAGCGTTTATGGTAAATATGTTAGTAATGGCTGGTATCGTAATGTTAGCAGTTCGTGCATTCAAATACTTCAAAGACCAACGTAAGAAAAAGGCGGATGAAGTAGCATGGAAACAATAAAAATTTCTGAACAAGAGCTTATAAATGCACTTTGTGTATATATCGCTGAAAAAAGACAAGTTGGACCAGAAGAAGTTTTAGTTGAACTAATGTATGATGACGACTACGGTTTCTCTGCTGAAGTAGAGGTAAATGGTCGCAAGCAAATATTAATTCAAGCAAACTTAATCGAAGCACTACGCTTGTTGCTTGACCGAGAATATAACGTCAATTCATTTGCAGCAAGATTGCAACTTGAATTAGATGATGAAGAAGGCATTTACGCATTAGCGAAATTTAATAATAACGAACAATAAAACTGTTAGAGCTGTATGCTCTAACAGTTTTTTTATTTTGATTCATATTGTTAGTATGTTTCTTCTTTTAGGATAAAATCCAGTATGTCATGTACGTTCAATTTAGTATTTGCATCATTTTAACTATCTAATCCAAAGTTGGTCATCAAATAAATCGTAAATTTCATTTGGAATATTTTTTATGACATAAAACGACTTTTATTTATCTATTCGACGAATTGTGACAAAAGAGTTACAACTATTTTTGTTATGATGTTTTAGAAATCATATATTTTGTTATTCAAAGCGAGGTAGAAGAATGATGGTGTGAATTTAGCTGAATTTCCTTATAGAGGTTCTTGAAAAGGGAATGTATCAATTGTGGATATTAGAAATATTCAGATAGGGAGAGCGGAACATGGAAACACAAACTTATAAATATCCTAGGCAAAAGATTAATGGAATTTGGCTAATAATTGCTGGAGCAGCAATGTTCTTACTTTTAATAAAACATAACGGATATCCAAATGTGTGGCCTTTTATTATTGTTTATATATTAGGAATGATATGGCAATTGAGCCCTAAAACTAGGAGGAGATTAGCGGTTAGTTCTGGAACACCGGAACAAAAAAAGTGGGCTAATTTTTCAATAATTATATTGGCTATTTTAGTTTTTCTCGCTTTTCATTTTGGTGGTGATGATTATAGAAGTTGTTGGCTATTAATTCTTTTAGCAGTAGGTATTCACTTTATACCGTTTATTCCAGTACATGGGAAGATTATGTTTTTGCTGTCTGTTATTTTAATAATCAATGCATCCATAGGATTAATCATTACTAACGTAAATCTAGATGTCTTTTTTGTAGTAGATGGTTTAATAAAAATTTTATTTGGTGTAATTTTTATTAGGTTAAGTCCTATTGATTTTTAAAATATAGTTGATAAAAATTTTAGAAAAGAAGGCATAGTAATGATATTTTTTATGTTAGTTATTAGTGTAGGATTAATATTTTTTGTTCATTACATAACGAAACAGGTGTTTAAGTATGAAGTAAATCATCTCAGTACAAAAAAACGCTTTATAATAAATCTTTTGCAATTTGTTAGAATCGCGCCATTAATTGCAGTACTTGTAATATGCATACTGGTTTTAACAACTTTGCATACGAAAACAGGTATTCGACTATCTCATGCATGGTATGCTGCGCAATTCTGGGCTTATTATACGTTTTTGTATTGTATTTATATGATAACTAGGAAAAAACTGCTTCTGTTTTCCATGGTTATAGCCTTAATAATGGCCATTTATTACACTCCATTATTCCGCTTTGAAAACCAATTTATAGGACTGTATGTAGTTGTCGCTAATATTTGCGGAGTTTTAATGTTTGTGAATTTATGGATGGCGATATCGAAAGTTTTAGTCGGAATGAAAAATAGATAATTACTTTTGGTTCCTGTAATTGACGTAACAGAAATACTAGGTGTAGTACTAAAAATTATAAAAAAAGCGGTGGAAATGAATCCACCGCTTTTTTTATAAACTAGTTTTTCACGCTTCCATTTGTTGCTTTTCTTCAAATGATTGAAAATCACGCCAAATCTCATTCATCTTTCGTCTACCAACATCAACCATTGGATTAAACTGAATTGTAGCTTGTTGACGTACAGTGTGGACGTTTTGAATTGCTTGTTGTAAGTGTTGCTCAACCGAATTGGAATTTCTACTAGCTTGTTTTACAATTGAATATCCGGCGACATTTCCTTGCGCCATCGCGATTTTTCCGCTTTCAATTCCGGTAATATTTCCAGCTACAAATAAACCTGGAAGGGGGGTTTCCATTTCTTCTGAATGAAGTGGAACATGTCCGCCTAATTCCGGAATGTAATGGAAAGGGCATCCCGCTACAGCAGCAAGCTCGGCAAGCGGATATAAACCTCCAGCAATACAAACGAAGTCTGCCTCATATATCTTTTCTGATCCGTTAATAATATTCCCTTTAGAGTCAATGTTAGCAACACGTACACCTTCAACTTGATCTGTACCGATAATTTCAAGTGCAGCTTTTCGGAGATGAAGTGGTGTTCCGTTTATTTTCATCCCGTTATTTGGATAGAAGGTTAATCCAGCTTTTCGAATCCAATCATATTTCATAAAACGGCTACCTATGCGTAAGAAAGCGGACGGAGCGAGGTGAGCTGCATTTAAAAGGGAGTTCAAAACTTCCTCTGGTTCACCAGCTTTTTGGCTTAACTCGCTTTTTTCTGGAAGTACAATGTGATCCACTGTAATTCCAGCTAGTTGCAATTCGTTTAAAATGGCGAATGACAAAATGTTAGCACCGATAATTATTCCTTTTTTACCAACTTGAACTCGGTGGACATTTGTCATAACTTGAGCCGCTCCAATTGACATAACCCCTGGAAGTGTCCAGCCAGGTAGGGGAATAGAATACTCCGCAGCCCCAGTAGCAATAAGTACAAACGGCGCTTCTAACGTACCGATATTTGTATGTACGAACCAACAACTTTCATCTTTATCTAAATTATAGACGGAAACACCACATCGAATTTCGACTGAAAGTGATTTTGCTTCTTCATGAAGACGTTTCGATTCTTCTATTCCGTTCCACCAATCTCCAGTAGGCTCTTGGTGTAACTGTCCTAATAATCGTCCGCCAGGTTTCATAAATTCATCAATAACAAGTACGTTAAGTCCAAAACGTGCACAAGAGATGGAAGCTGATAATCCCGCCGGCCCTGCGCCAATAATAATTACATCGCTCATCGCTTTTTCACCATCTCTCTTACGATATTTGGATGCTGTTTTCCGCTTTCAACAACCATATCGTTTTCTACAACAGTTAAGCACGCTCGTACGTTCGTTTGATTGTTTACCGTCACTCGGCATTCAGAACAATGCCCGATATTACAATAAATACCTCGCGGCGTTCCACTATCTTCATGGACTCTTAACGTTCGTATTCCGTTTGCTAGTAAAGCAGCCGCTATCGTTTCATGTTCATATGCTTCGTATTGTTGACCGTTAAATTGAAAAGTGATGCGCTGACTATTATTTAAACTACCTAAAATAGGGTGATGTGTAATTCTACTCATTGATTTTCACCTACCGCTCCGAAAGTAACTGCACGTATTGGTGGCTGATATTTTAATGGAATTTCATTAGGAGTTATGTCAGGGTTTGTACTTTCAATCATTCGATCTATCATCATTCTACATGTGCGGCCACCACAAAATCCCATGCCAGCACGTGTTCGTAGTTTTAATTCTCTTGCCGAGCATTTATATTCAGCAATTGTCGATTGTAGTTGTCCGTATGTAACTTCTTCACAACGACAAACAATTAAGTTCTCTTTATTCGTCATATGTATTCCTCCTCTAGTTCGGTTTTCACTAATTATGATGCAAAAACTATGCCAATATAGAGGAGGAGTGGGTGATTATTGTAACCCAAGTCTTTTTAAACGGTTATATAATGTGGCCCTCGTTACCCCAAGTTGTTTCGCACATTCTAATTTATTACCATCTAAAATGCGTAAAGCTCTTTCAATTACCTTTTTCTCGTGCTCATCCATCTCTTCTTGTAATGAAAGAATCGTGTTATTGTTGCTGTGTAATGGGGAATGAGACGTTTGGTTCTCTAAAGTATCATTTGTATGAAACGGTAAATATTCTTGTTTTATAATGCCGTCTGACGCAAATACGACGAGTCTTTCAACTACGTTGCGGAGCTCGCGGATATTCCCTGGCCAATTGTAATGAAGCAACTCATGCATAATGCTTGAAGGTAAGTCGCGAACTGGTCTGTTATAGTTTATTGAAAAATCGTTTAAGAAGGAGTACGTTAATTCGATAATATCTTCTCGTCTTTCGCGTAGCGGTGGAATATGCAAGCTAACTACATTTAAGCGATAATATAAGTCTTCTCGGAAAGTTCCTTTTCTCATTTCTTCTTGTAAATCACGATTTGTAGCAGCGATGATGCGGAAATCTATATTTATTTCTTTTTCTCCACCAACTCGGTAATACTTTCGTTCTTGCAGTACACGTAAAAGTTTCACTTGCATATCGAGCGGCATTTCGCCTATTTCATCGAGGAATAAAGTACCGCCTTGTGCAAGCTCTATTTTACCTTTCTTACCTTTACTATTCGCACCAGAAAACGCTCCTCGTTCGTAACCGAATAATTCACTTTCAAATAATGCTTCTGGAATTGCACCGCAGTTAATCGAAATGAAAGGGGCATTTGCTGTTTCGCTCGCCTCATGTATTGCCTTCGCAAATACTTCTTTTCCAACACCACTTTCGCCAAGTATTAAAACTGTAGATTTCACAGAACAAACCTTTCTAGCTAATTGAATCGTTCTTTGTATGACAGGGCTTTTTCCATTCATCGCATGGAAAGGGTCAGATGTATCTTTATATTTTGCAACTTCTTGTTCTAAACGGTGCATTTCATGCGACATATTAAATAATTTTTCATTCAATACAACTTGATTTGTAACATCTGTTTCAGAAACGACTGCTCCGATAATTTCATCGTTACAATAAACAGGGTTTGAATTAATTAATACGAACAAATCAGGACGAGGCTGATGGAACTGGGCGATTATACTTTTTCCGTCATGTAATGAATGCAAAATTTCTAAATCTTTATAATCAAAAAAACGAGTGATGGGTTGTCCGATAATTTCATTCTGGTTGACTGAAAAGATTTTCTCAGCACCATCTGTCCAAGTACGAACGCATTCTTTATCGTCGATGACTGTAACAGAAGAATCCGACGTTTGAATAACAGTGTTATAAAAAGCTTGTAGTTCATTGTAGTACTTATAAAGAAAAGGAATCATTCGCTGAGCAGTTATACAGCATATAGGCTCTTGATTTTCGTTCATAATAACAACTGCTGAATAGCTAGAAAACGCTTCGATTAAAGCAGGGAAAGAGTCCTCTTCATATATAACTGCACACCTCCATTCTTCACTAGATGAAGGGATGTAATAAAATTTTTCACCTTCCTGTTTCATGTGCTTAACGATACTTGTACGATCAATTGACAAAATTTTTATAAACTCTTTTATTGTTGGAAATGAAAATGCCATAGTGCCCTCCTGTTATGTATAAAAATTTAGACAGTGATAAAAAAATAATACACCTATTTACGATAAATTTAAAATATTTTTACAAATAAAAATTATTTCATATAAATATTTCTGTATGTAGAGTTGGCACATCAATTGCATAAATAGAAAGTGAGAGATTTAGGAGAAAGGAGGGGTGCTATGTGAGACACTGTGACGTTTTAATAATAGGCGGTGGTATTATAGGATGTTCTATCGCTTATTACACATCAAAATATGGAAGAGACGTAACAATCATTGAAAAAGGGGAATTTGTCAGTGGGACGTCTTCACGGTGTGACGGGAACATTTTAGCGATTGATAAAGATCCAGGGTTTGATAGTCAAATGTCGTTAGTAAGTCAAAAATTAGTAACTGAATTAAGTGAAGAGTTGGAGCACTCATTTGAATATAGGGCACCAGGAAGCATTCTCGTTTGTGAATCAGACGAAGAGATGGAGGCAGCACAGCAATGGGTGAATCGTCAAAAAGAAGCTGGTTTACCGTTTCGAATGCTTGATAGGCAAGATATAAGAGAGGAATCACCATTTTTTGCAGATGATTTATTGGGTGGTTTAGAATGCGCAACTGATTCAACTGTAAATCCATACCTTCTTGCTTTTTCACTTCTTGCAGAGTCGAAAAAATTTGGTACGAAAGCTTTTAATCATACAGAAGTAAAGGAAATGAAAAGGGATATAGACGGATCCTTTATTGTAGAAACTACAAATGGGACGTTTACCGCGAAGCAAGTTGTGAACGCAGCCGGTGTTTGGGCTCCTAAAATCGGACAGATGTTAGATGTGAATATCCCAATTGAACCGAGAAAGGGACATATTATTGTAGCTTCAAGACAACAGCACGTAGGTTCTCGTAAAGTAATGGAATTTGGTTATTTAATTTCTAAATTTGGTGGAAAACGAAAAGTGGATGCTTTAACTGAAAAATACGGGGTAGCTCTTGTGTTTGAGCCAACAGAAAGCCAAAATTTTTTAATTGGTAGTAGTAGAGAATTTGTAGGGTTTCATACGAGAATTAATAACGAGGTAATTAAATGTATTGCGAATAGAGCAATTCGTTTTTATCCGAAAATGGCGGATATGATGGTAATTCGTTCATATGCTGGATTACGCCCGTGGACAGAAGATCATTTGCCGATAATTTCACGAGTGGAACATATTCCGAATTATTTTATTGCAGCAGGACATGAAGGTGATGGAATTAGTCTTGCAGCAGTTACTGGGAAAGTGATTGAAGAGTTATTAAATGAAAAAGAAACAATCATTCCTATTGAACCACTTCGTTTGAGTCGTTTTACAGAAAGGGTGTTAAACGGATGAGGTCACAAAGAGTCTTTACGACAATTGATACACATACGGGCGGGAATCCAACGAGGACATTAATTAGCGGACTTCCTAAGTTAATTGGAGAGACGATGGCAGAGAAGATGTTACATATGAAAAAGGAGTATGACTGGATTCGAAAATTGTTAATGAATGAACCACGTGGTCATGATGTAATGTCAGGGGCACTTTTAACAGATCCGTGTCATCCGGAAGCTGATATAGGCGTTATATACATAGAGACAGGTGGATATTTACCGATGTGTGGTCACGATACAATTGGTGTATGTACAGCTTTAGTTGAATCAGGTTTAATTCCCATAGTTGAACCAGTTACTTCTTTAAAGCTAGATACACCAGCTGGCTTAGTTGAAGTAGATATTACTGTTCAAAATGGTAAAGCGAAAGAAGTCTCCTTCTGTAACATACCAGCTTTTTTACTGAAAAATATTTCTGTACACGTCGATGGAATTGGAACTGTAGAGGCTGATATTGCGTATGGAGGGAATTTCTATGCCATTATCGATGCGAAGTCAGTAGGTTTAGAGTTAGTGCCGGAAAACGCTTCTACAATTATTGATAAGGCGATTCATATTAGAAATACAATTAATGAGAAGTTTGAAATCATTCATCCGCAATATTCGTTTATAAGAGGATTAACACATGTTGAATTTTATACAGATCCTACTCATGAAAGTGCGCATGTGAAAAATACAGTTGTAGTTCCACCAGGAGGAATTGATCGATCTCCATGTGGTACAGGAACATCAGCGAAGTTAGCTGTATTATACGCTCATAAAAAAATCGACATCAATGAAGAATTCGTTCATGAGAGTATTGTGGGCTCTCTATTTAAAGGGTGTGTCATAAATACGACATATGTAGAAAATATTGAAGCTGTAGTAACGAAGATTACCGGTTCAGCTTGGCTTATGGGAATGCATAGATTTTTTTACAATGAGAAAGATCCACTTAAAGAAGGCTTTTTGCTAATTCCGCCGATGGAACATGAAACGGAGGATGTAAAATGAACATTCAAAAAATGTATACAGCAGTAGATGTGCACGTAGCTGGCGAAGCATTTCGTGTAATAAAAGACGTACCATGCAAATACTACTACAGTTTAGAACATTTAAATGAACAATTTTCAGGGGAATTAGCAGAAGAAATGCAGCTTTTATTAAATGAACCACGTGGTTTTATCGGGTTAAATGGATGTATTGTCGTTCCTTCAATTCATAAGGAAGTTGATGCAGCAGTATTGTTTTTTAATCATGAAGGATCCATTCCTCTCCATTACGGCGGCATTGTTGCGGTAATAACGATGTTACTAGAAAGCGGATATTTAAAAAAGAGAGAGTCTAATCAATACAAAATTGAAACGTTATCCGGCGTATTTTCAGTCAACGCTTATGTAGAGCATGATGAAGTTATATCTGTTTCGCTTGAAAGCAAATTATGTTATATGGTTGAGAAAGACTTGAAGATTGGTAATATACGTTATTCTCTCATACAAGCAGATAAAGTATATGCAGTTGTAGAAAAGGATACGTATTCGCCAGAAATTTGTATTGAAAACATCTCTAAATTAAAAAAATGGGGAGAAGCTACACTTCAAGCTATTCAAAAACAATCTATTATAAAAAGACTTATTTTAGTAGACCCTTCGTCAAAAGAAGAAAACCATATAAAGACGATTACATTTCATGAGGATAACTTTATTGTGCGTTCACCGGGGTTTGTTTCTACAATTGTGTCTTATGTTAATGCTTTATTTAAAAATGATCTTACAACGGATAAACCTTTTAAAAACGAAAGTATATTTAATAGCTTTATAACAGTGGAAAAAGTGAAGAAGGAAGAAACAGGATACATTTTCCGTTTTGAAAGTAGAGGGTTTATTACAGGGATGCAGACGTTTCTATTAGACCCTACAGATCCATTTCCGACAGGTTTCTTATTAAAATAAAATGTTAAAGGGAGAGATAAGGATGCAAAAAATTAAAGGGGCATTTCCAGTATTAATAACGCCGATGGATGAGTTTCAAGAGATTAATTGGAATGGGGTAAAACAAAACGTAAACTACTTTATTGAGCAAAAAGTAGCTGGAATTATTATTAATGGAAGTACAGGAGAATTTGTTAGTTTATCAAAAGAAGAGCGATTTAAGATGGTAGAAACAGTATTGAAAGAAGTTGATGGCCGTATTCCAGTAATTGTTGGAACTGCTGCCGAGACGACGAAAGAAACGATTGAATATACGAAATATGCAGAAGTGCACGGAGCGGATTGTGCATTAATTATTAACTCTTACTATTGTAAACCGAAAGAAGAGGAAATCTATTTTCATTTTAAAGAAATCTCAAACGCTGTAAATATACCAATTATGTTATACAATAATCCGTTTACTTCTGGTGTTGATATGAGTACAGAGCTTATGCTTCGAATCGGAAAAGAGTGTGAAAATGTTACACATATTAAAGAATCTAGCGGAGATATTCGAAAAGCGAGAGATTTAGTAAGACAAAGTGAAGGTGCTTTTCAAGTCTTCTGCGGATCGGAAGATTTAGTTATGGAATCTTATTTAGTTGGTGCAACGGGATGGGTTTCAGTAGCAGGAAATATCGTTCCAGGTCTCGTTACGAAAATGTATGAGCATTTTCAAAATGGTGAATTAGAAAAAGCGTGGGAGATAAATGATGCTATTTTACCCCTATGCGAATTTCTTGAAGGATCAGGGAAATATGTACAAATCGTTAAACGTTCAATGGAATTACATGGGCAAGCTGGGGGGCCTTCACGTTATCCGAGACTAGGATTAACTATAGAAGAAGATCAAAAACTTCAAACAATTTTATCCCGCATAAATGGGCAGTATGACTCCTACCTCAAAATGCGGTAGATGCAAGAAAGTTAGGTGGGGATGGGAGTCGGACTGCCCGTAAAAGTCCGATTGGTTCAACTAATAATCAGTGGGGAAAAACCCCCCCACTAATTAAAGTTTCACTTTATCAGAAATTGCAGCCCATGCAGCTGTTTAAATAAAGGGGAGAGTATATATGTTAACGACAAACATTGAGCTGAAACCAAAAGTGAAAGCGTTTTTAAATGAAGAAATTAAAATGTTTATTAATGGCGAATTTGTTCCTTCTACTAGTGGGAAGACGTTTGAAACTTACAATCCAGCGACAGAGGATGTTCTTGCGGTCGTGTGTGAAGCGCAAGAAGAAGATATTGATATCGCAGTAAAAGCGGCAAGATCCGCATTTGAATCAGGTCCTTGGACAGAAATGACTACTGCTGAAAGAGCGCATCTTATTTATAAACTAGCAGATTTAATTGAAGAGCATAAAGAAGAATTAGCACAGCTAGAAGCATTGGATAATGGGAAACCCTATCAAGTTGCACTTGAAGATGACATTGCAGCGACAGTAGAAAATTACCGTTATTATGCGGGTTGGGCTACAAAAATTATCGGGCAAACGATTCCGATTTCAAAAGATTACTTAAATTACACACGCCATGAACCTGTTGGCGTTGTAGGCCAAATTATTCCGTGGAATTTTCCACTCGTTATGTCTTCTTGGAAAATGGGAGCTGCACTTGCGACAGGTTGTACGATTGTATTAAAACCGGCAGAGCAAACACCTTTATCTTTACTATATACAGCGAAGCTTTTTAAAGAAGCTGGTTTTCCAAACGGTGTTGTAAACTTTGTACCAGGTTTCGGTCAAGAAGCAGGAGCTGCAATTGTAAATCATCATGATATTGATAAAGTAGCTTTCACAGGTTCAACAGTTACAGGAAAATACATTATGCGTCAATCTGCAGAAACAATTAAACATGTGACGTTAGAACTAGGTGGGAAATCACCAAATATCATTTTAGAAGATGCTGATTTAGAAGAAGCGATTAACGGTGCGTTCCAAGGCATTATGTATAATCATGGTCAAAATTGTAGCGCAGGATCTCGCGTGTTCGTTCATCGGAACCATTATGATACAGTAGTAAACGAACTTGTAAAAATGGCAAATGACGTAAAGCTTGGAGCAGGTATGGAGCAGGAAACTGAAATGGGGCCGCTCGTATCTAAAAAGCAACAAGAGCGTGTGCTAAATTACATTGAACAAGGAATAGCTGAAGGAGCTATTGTTGCAGCTGGTGGAGAACGTGCATTTGAAAAAGGTTATTTCGTCAAGCCAACAGTATTCACGAACGTTACAGACGATATGACAATCGTCAAAGAAGAAATATTTGGACCAGTCGTAGTTGTACTCCCATTTGATTCGACGGAAGAAGTAATTGAAAGAGCGAATCGCTCATCTTACGGACTTGCAGCGGGGGTATGGACACAAAATATTAAAACAGGACATCAAGTTGCCAATAAATTAAAGGCAGGAACAGTGTGGATTAATGATTATAACTTAGAAAATGCTGCTGCACCATTTGGTGGATATAAGCAATCTGGTATTGGACGTGAGTTAGGTTCATATGCGCTTGATAATTATACAGAAGTGAAGAGTGTTTGGGTAAATATAAAGGAATAATGGAATAGAAAGAGGATGCGGGCAACTGGAAGGTATGATAAAGGTTGTCCGTTTTCTTATATATAAAATTGCTTTTTCAAAAGAATTATAAGGGGGATTTGGATGGAGAAGTTAGTAGAATGGTTAGTAGGGCAAGTATGGAGTATTGGTTTAGTTGTTTTCGCATTAGGAGCAGGAGTGTATTTTACAATTGCTACTCGTTTTTTACAAATTCGTTATTTTAAAGAAATGATTAAACTACTTTTTGAAGGGAAAAGCTCAGAGACGGGAATCTCATCTTTTCAAGCATTTTGTTTGGCGTTATCAGGTAGGGTTGGAATTGGGAATATTGCAGGGGTAGCGACAGCAATTGCTTTCGGCGGGCCTGGAGCTGTATTTTGGATGTGGGTAATGGCTCTATTAGGAGCAGCTAGTGCATTTGTTGAATCAACATTATCTCAAGTATATAAAAGTAAAGTCGGGAATGAATATCGCGGCGGTACACCATATTTCATTGAGAAAGGCTTAAAAATGAAATGGTTTGCGGTCATTGTAGCAGTCGTTGTAACACTTTCATATGGCGTTTTATTACCAGGTATTCAATCTAGTAGTATCGCTGTTGGATTTGAAAACTCTTCTGGCATTAGCAAATATGTAACTGGTATATTTTTAGTCGTATTATTAGCAGCAATCATTTTTGGTGGAGTAAAAAGAATTGCAGGCGTTTCTCAAATGCTTGTTCCATTTATGGCAGTGGGTTATGTAATTGTTACATGTATAATATTAATTGCGAATGTAACAGAAATCCCGAATATGTTCGGTCTTATTTTCTCAAGTGCATTTGGTGTGAATGAAATGTTTGGCGGAATTGTTGGGGCAGCTATTGCCTGGGGCGTAAAGCGCGCAGTATTTTCAAATGTAGCAGGTGTTGGAGAAGCGACGTATAGTTCTGCCGCTGCTGAAGTATCGCATCCTGCAAAACAAGGGTTAGTTCAAGCATTTTCCGTATACATCGATACAATTGTCGTATGTACAGCGACAGCTCTTATGATACTAATAACAGGTAAGTACAATGTAACACCTGAAGGGAAAAGTGCTATTGTACAGAATATAGGAAATGTGGAAGCGGGTCCAATTTATACACAACAAGCAGTTGAAACAGTTATGACAGGGTTTGGGCCATTATTTATTTCAATCGCAATCTTCTTCTTCGCATTTACAACGTTACTCGCTTACTACTATATCGCTGAAACGACGCTTACTTATTTAGATCGTGGGCTCAAATATAGTTGGTTAAAACCAGTATTAAAAATTGGATTTTTAATTATGGTTTACATCGGTAGTGTAGAATCAGCCTCGCTTTTATGGAATCTCGGGGATTTAGGAATTGGTAGTATGGCATGGTTAAACCTAATCGCGATTCTACTATTAAGTAAAACAGCATTAAAAGTGTTAAAAGATTATGAGACGCAGAAAAAAGAAGGAAAAGATCCAGTTTTTGATCCTAAAAACGTAGGGATTGAAGGTCTAACGATTTGGGAAGAGCGGAGTAAAGAGGGTGAAAGAAGAAACTCTAAAGAAAAAGTGTCGGTGGATGATGGTGTTAAGTTTTAAACATGCAAATTTCCGGAATTAAAAAACTGAAAATTCAATCTTTTATAAAAGTTAAATATGGTCTTTGTTTTGTCTTTAACAAGGGGGGATTGATCTTAATAAAAGAAAAAGGGATTTTAGAATCTTGTTGTGTCTAAGTTGCAATTTCTAGAGATTTGAAAAGTACTAAACGTTGATTTCAGTGCAAGAGTGCATGGTGAAATTGAAAAATCCAAGTCATTAAACGCAAGAAAGCTCTCCTTAAAATAAACTTGTAAGGAGAGCTTTTTATTTTAGCCTAATTTTTTTGAAAGAGTTTCAATTGTTTCATATAGTCAATAGCTTTTGTTTTATTTCTTTGCTTAGAAACATATTGTGCTTCGTTTAAATCTCTATAATAATTATTAAATATTTCTTCAGAAAGAATTCCATCAGAGATAGCTTTTTTAACCGCGCATTGTGGTTCATTTGTATGCGAACAGTTAGAAAACTTACATCTCCTAGATATATCCGCTATATTTTCATACCCAAAATCAAAGTTACCTTTATGATTTATTAAGTCAAATCCCATCTTACTAATAAGCAATCCCTCCACTTTTGAAAGAGTTTTTTAGAATCATACATATAAATTTTATCATTTTCAATCTGTATTTATTTTTAACCGCCAATTGTTACAATGCATTAATTTACCTGGTGGGTACTCAAATTCGCAATCAGAAATAAATGTAAAGTTAAGCTTACGACAAACTGCATTTGAAGCAGGATTATGAATTGAAGGGAAAGCATGTATAAAGTTATATTTATTCTCTTTCATTGCTGCATCAATTGCTAGTTTAACTGCGAGTGTTGCTATTCCTTTTCCTTGAAATTGAGGTAGTACGCTCCATCCAATTTCATATACACTTTCATCATTCCAAGTAGTTTTCCAATACCCGACAGAACCAACCTCCACAAAATCGGGAGATTGAGTAATACTAAACATTTGCCCGCTATCACCAAGTTTAAGATAACGTTTATGTCGTTTTAAAATTTGTTCTTTCGTTTCAGGTCCTCCTAGATATTCCATCATTTCTGGGGCGTTTATTTTAAAAAGGAGATTAAGGCTGCTTTCTTGCCAAGTATTAATTTGTATTTCACGTTCTCCACTTCTTCCTAAAATATATATCAACTCCTTAAACTGCTTTTTTATTTTATTTCTTTGATTGATGGGAGAACTCTTTCTTCAATAATTTCGCTCTTGTGCTGAAGTGATGGTGTTTATTTCAATATTCTATATCTTCATAAATTGATTTCTCTACATCAGAGAGAAGTGTGTATATGCTCTTACCGATTAAAGATTCTAATTCTTTCTTAATTGCATAGAATCCTTTCCAATGTAATGAGGTATGAGAGGTTGTGCCATGACGTAAACCAACGGAAACCAATCTTCTTTCAAGCGTAGTAAAGCCATCCGCGTCAGCGAGAGCATCACAGAGGGTAATTACTTTATTATATAAGTCGTAGTCACTATGTTCATTCAGTGTGTCAACCAACTGGATTTTCATATGATCGGGAACAAGACTCCACTCCGCTGCGATATCTATATGTTCATTTTTGCAAGGAAATGAATGCGTCACACATATAATGGCGTTTCCGGTATACCCTAAATCATTCATGTACATATAGCCATCATAGGAATGAATAACAGATTTGGTAAAACCTTTGTATCTTCCTATATCATGCAGGAGGGCAGCATTGTATGCTACGTCAATATCTAGGTCATACCCATTTTCAATAAGTTCTACAATTACTTTTTCAGTTGCATGGGCAACATGAATTGAATGTTCGAACCAAGGACCTGGGTTTTGTTCATATGCCCACTCGAGTAATTCTCTTGCGTATGTCCTATCTAATATATACTTCATATAGGTATCCTTTCTCTAAAAAATCATATCTTAAATAATTTCATCTTAATATTTAATTATTCCTGCTTTAAAAATTGTTAAAATAAAAACAAAAGGGGGAAAAGTAATGCAGAATTTAGTAATTGAAGAAATTAAAATAATAGAAGATAGTATTGAAGAACTATCTAAACTTTTGAAAACGGTAGTAGATGATGGAGCATCAATTGGTTTTTTACCTACACTTGAACAAAAAGAAGCAACAAATTATTGGCAAACGGTTTTAGCACCAGAAGTGATATTGTATGTTGCTAAAGTAAACAATGAAGTGGCAGGTAGTATTCAATTACACTTAGTTACAAAGCCTAACGGGATCCATAGAGCCGAGATTTGCAAGTTAATGACTCACCCAAACTTTAGACGTAACGGTATTGGACGTTCACTTATGCAAAAAGCAGAAGAGAGAGCAAAACAAGAAAACAGGTCTCTTTTAGTATTAGATACTAGAGAAGGAGATCCTTCTAATAAATTGTACAAGTCATTAGACTATCAAGAATCCGGTAAAATACCAGGGTATGCAATTTCTCCGAATGGTGAGTTAGATGCAACGGTAATTTATTATAAAATGATTTAGTACCTTTCTATGTAAAAAATGATGGTGGAGTTAGACCAAAAACAACAGTAACCCATGAGGCGAATGTACCTACTGATCGAAGTGGATATCATCTTATTTTAGCGGTTTGGGAAATTGCAGACACAGGAAATGCATTTTATCAAGTTATTGACGTGGACCTTGTAAATAATGGTTTAGCTGCAAATTTAGCATTTAACAATGTAGTGTAAGTTCCTACATTATTTTAAGAAAAGGTAGCCTTTGATCATCTAAATCATCTTAGATGATCTTTTTTTGTGAAAACGATGTAAAATATAGAAGAAAGTGCAATTATTTATAAAAAAATGTGTCTAAAATATTGTCATATTTGCTTCTTTAAGATATCCTTTTCATGAAGAGGTGGAAATAATGGAAAAAGTACTAGTTTTCGGGCATAAAAACCCAGATACAGATGCAATTTGTTCTGCAATTGCTTATGCAGAATTGAAAAAAGAATTAGGAATGAATGCTGAGCCTGTACGTTTAGGCGAAATCAGCGGTGAAACTCAATTTGCGTTAGACTATTTTAAAGTAGAAGGACCGCGTTTTGTTGAGACAGTAGCAAACGAAGTGGACAATGTTATTTTAGTTGACCATAACGAGCGTCAACAAAGTGCTAACGATATCGAATCTGTTCGAGTGTTAGAAGTTATTGACCATCACCGTATTGCTAACTTTGAAACAAGCGATCCTATATACTACCGTTGTGAGCCAGTTGGTTGTACAGCTACAATCTTAAACAAAATGTACAAAGAAAATGGCGTTGCAATTCGTAAAGAAGTTGCAGGTTTAATGTTATCTGCAATCATTTCAGATTCTTTACTATTCAAATCTCCAACTTGCACAGAACAAGACGTTGCAGCTGCTCGTGAACTAGCGGAAATCGCTGGTGTTGACGTAGATAGCTACGGATTAGAAATGTTAAAAGCTGGTGCTGATTTAAGCGGAAAAACAATGGAGCAATTAATCTCCCTTGACGCTAAAGAATTCCAAATGGGTAACGCGAAAGTTGAAATCGCACAAGTAAACGCTGTTGACACAAACGACGTTCTTGTACACCAAGCGGAACTTGAAAAAGTTATCTCTGCAGTAGTAGAAGAAAAAGGTTTAGACCTATTCTTATTCGTTGTAACTGACATCTTAACTAACGACTCTGTCGGTCTTGCGATCGGTAAAGCAGCAAACGTTGTTGAGAAAGCATACAACGTAACATTAGAAAACAACACAGCTACTTTAAAAGGTGTTGTATCTCGTAAAAAACAAATCGTACCAGTACTAACAGAAGCATTCCAAGCTTAATATTATTGAGTACGGATAAACAGGAAGGACAAGTAGTCAGATTGGCTGCTTGTCTTTTTTTTCTCTTTTAAAATGATAGAAAATTAGAATTTTTAACGAGGAGGCTTGCGTATGTTTAATGGCTCAAAGACGTTAAAATGGGATAAAAATAGGAAATGTTATGACTTGGAAACGTTGGAAAACAAATTTCGATCACTTTTAAATCAAAATATTTCTTCTGTTGCTGAATTAGAGGAATGACTAATGAAGGAACAGCGTTTAACTGCTGAAGTGGAAGAGGTGTTAACGAGTCATTTAATTGCTGTGTATAGAGATTCAAAAGATAGTGCTATGCGTGATTTACATAAGTATAATCAAAATGCAATTCAACCACTTTTAAAAAAATATAATGCAAAATTTGATCAGAAATTTATTGATTGTCCGTTTTCGAAATTATTAGATGAACGAAAATACGGATATATGAAAAAAATAAGATTGGTGAAGAGCGAAATATTTAATGAAAAGAATATTTCTCTTGCCGTTAAGGAAGAGGGTCTTATAACGAAGTATAGAGAAATTATGTCTAACATAACAATCAATTGGGATAACGAAATAAGGACGTACGCATACGTTAAAGCAAAGTTAGATAACCCAAATAGAATCATTCGTGAAAAGGCATGGCATGCTTTATGTGAAGCAAGAAGTGTAGTAAAACCAGAAATAGATTGTATTATGAATGAACTTGTACAATTACGGAATCAAATAGCCCTAAATGCAGGGTTTAACAATTATAGCGAATATATTTTTAAGCTAAAAAACAGAGAATATAGTATTGAAGACTGTTATGTGCTTCATGAATCTATAGAGAAGCTTGTTGTACCCGTATGGAAACGATTAGGCAATCTTTTTAAAAGGGATCTTGGTGTAAAAGCGTATCGTCCGTGGGATCTTGCTCCTTGTACATTGCGGAAAGTTTCATTTCAAAATTCCAATGATTTATTGGATGGGGTTGAAGAGATGTTACGAAAGACGGATTCATATTTTCATGAGGAATTTATTCATATAAGGAAATCAGGATTAATTGACGTAGAAGAACGGGAAAATAAGGCGCCAGGAGCTGCTTGTTTTACTTTCCCTCATAGTAAAGATGTTTTTGTTTATTCTAATTTTAGCCCGTCATTTAACGCAATTAATGCACTCATACATGAAGTGGGTCATGCGCTTCATTTCTATAAACAGTTTAACAATGAAAGTAGTATGCAAGAAAAATATCTTCGTGAAGAAGTAGCTGAGCTGTATTCTCATAGTCTCGAACTATTACTAATGGATAAGCTTGATATTTTTTATAAGGAAGAGAATGAATATAAAAAAGCACAACAAGAACAACTGCATCGGGCTTTGTCTTTATTAATTACGCCAGTTTTAGGAGATCTATTTCAGCACTGGTTCTATACAAATCCAAATCATTCATCAGAAGAACGGGATGAGAAATATCTTGAATTATGTAAAAGGTATAAATTTTCATCAGTCGATATTACAGGCTATGAGGAAGGAATTGGTGCGAGTTGGATAGAATCGTTCCATTATTTTCAGTATCCTTTTTACAAAATTGAATATGCAATTGCACAATTAGGAGCACTACAATTATTTCAAATATATCGGGAGAATCAAGAAAAGGCGATTACTTTGTTTAAAGAAGGAGCGAGTACGGATTGGAATTTATCTATACAGGAGATTTATGAAAATACAGGTGTTACATTTGATTTTTCGCAAGAAGTTGTACAAAGTACTGCCGGGGCTGTACTTGATATGATAAGCGAATTAAAATAAGGATAGCATCCGCTATCCTCCCGAACGTTTATTCATAAGATCGTTTCTTATTTATATAAAATGTAGCAATAGCAGCAATAATGAAAATAGGTATTGCGTACGCTTGCCCAACAAATAATTTCCATCCTACAGAATTATAGCCGTCAGATGCTGGAATGATAATTGCGATGATACAAACAATAATATAAGCTAATAATGCTGGAAGTATATTTTTCATAGGTGTTCACCTCCTTTTAATACTAACATTATGTCTATATTTATATAATACATGATAAATTCGAATTTGGAAGATTAAGTTTTAAATATATGTTTTTTGTAATAGTGTAAATAAGTGGTAATTTAAAAAGTGGATGATATATATAATGATATAGGAGTGATTTGTATAATGGACAATATATTAAATAGAATGAAGCAAGATATAAATATGGAGTTATTATATGAGCTATGGCCTAACTTTAAGAGAGCTGCTTTTGCATTGTATGATGATGAGTATGTGTATGTATTTCAGCATCCATTATTTCTAATAGACGAGGAGGATGGGTATACCGTTTTAAATTGGAATGAACAATTTAAAACGGTATACCCATCATATTCAAAGATTATCCAACTGCCATCGTAAATATAAATAGATATAGTGATTATGAAAGTTTACTTGCGATTGTGGTGCATGAACTTTTTCATTGCCATCAATATTTGAATGAAGAAAGTAGATTTCCAAATGAATCTCTAGGATTCCAATATCCTATATTAGAAGTAAATATTGAATTACGTAATAAAGAACGAATTTGTTTATATGATGCTGTTCATTGTAAGTCACAAGCTGAGAAGAATAACTATATTAAGAAATTTATTGAACTAAGAGAGCAAAGGGCTAATTTTATGAAAGAAGAGTTTGTAACATACGAGTGTATGGTTGAAAGTATAGAAGGGCCTGCTTGGTATGTTGAAATGAATGCTTATAATACAGTATGTAATAATGATGAAAGCGAAACATTACGAAAATATAGTAGAGTAATTTTAGATGCATATGAAGCTAATTGCAATATAAGAAAGAGTTGCTATAGCTCAGGAATGCTTTTATGTTTATTATTAGATGAAATCCTTCCTGAGTGGAAAACGAGCTTCTTTAATAGTGATAAATCGCTATATACTTTTTTAAAACAAAATATAAATGTGGATTTGAGTTTAAACAATGATATTACAATAAGTAATGAAACAAAGCAAATGATTCATTTTGTTCAAAACGAAAGAGACAAGGATCTTAAAGAATTTAATGAGAAAAAAGGAAATCACCTGTATATTATAGGGGATATAAAATTAAATATGTTTAATCCAATGAACGTAAATTTAAACGGAAATAAAGCATTACATAAAACCTTTTTAAGTGTAAGTATACATAATAAAACATATATGATAAATCAGCCTGTTTTAGCATTTTTTGAAGAAGAATATAAAAATATGAAACAAGTTCATATCGTTATGAATGAAAAACCGGTAGAAAAAAATAATAGTTGGAACGTTGTGGGGATTGGAGACATAGAAGCTGAATATGAAGAAGTGGAGAATTCTCTATTTTTATATTTAAAAAGTTAGAAGTGAGGTAAGAAATAACGATGAAAAGATTATGCATTATTCCGTGTGGAAAAAAGAAAATTTGGGATAAGTACCCAGATTACGGCCCGACAGAGGCAAAAGATGTATATATTAGTCCATTCGGAAAAGCATGTCAGGCGTACGCAGCGGAGTTTTTCAGGAACTGGGTTATATTATCAGCAAAGCATGGATTTTTAAGACCAAATGATATTGTACAGGAAAACTATGATCTTGCATTTGATTCAAAGAGTATTGAGATTATTAGTTTAGAACAATTACAAAAACAGATGGTTGAAAAAGATTTACTTCAGTTTGATGAAATTGTCTTACTTGCGGGGAAGAAGCATAAAAAAGTAGTGACGAAGTTATATCCAGAAGAAATCATTACATATCCGTTAGAAGGATGTAGAGGGATTGGGTATATGTTACAGAGGTTGAATGGGGCTGTGGAAGCGCAGCAGGAAGTAAAGGGATGAATTAGTAATTGTCTGGTCACAAAATTGGTCACATTCTGATAATCTTTTCGAGTACGTCAGATACTGACTTATCCATACTCGGCAATATACATGACTGTATACATCAAGAGTAGTCTTAACTGAGCTCCCTACAGCTTGCTGTACGCTCAAAGGAAGGGAAACCTTCCCTAGAGTAAGATTGTATTTAAATTTGTGATTTTGTAATCCACGCCTACATAATTACATATATCTATCTTGAAAACACTTCTATTTTTACTTTATTAGGTGAAACAAATAGAAATTATATTTTACTTTATAAAAAGGGTAGGCCTACTAAGGGATTTTTAATTTTTTTAACTTGTTTTTTAAAATCTAATTTTTTGATCCCTTTCTATAAAATAACGATTTTGTTTTTTTTCTATTTCGCTCACATTTTTGTAACGCACAAATTAGTATATAGACAAGTAGATGTTCTATAATTTTCCTAGCAAATAACAATAAATTTGCATTTCTTATTGGCCCTTACTTTCGAGTAAGGGCCTTAAATATTCCTTTTTCAGTTTAAAATACCACTCCCAAAGATAATCACATCCACTTTGGTATCAAACTGAGCTTTTTTATAATCAAATTTCTTCCAAGCTTTAGGGTGATAAGCAATCAACTGCCTACCAACTCCAAACGCATCGCAATTTACTTTCTGTAATTTATTAATAATTTTCTTTGATTCATCTGTTAATTCTTTAGATAGTTGCTTACTTACTTACTTACTTTCTTTTTTTCTTTCGCTCGACCTAAATGGCCGCGCGGATATTCAAGAACCGTAACAAGCAATTTTAATTTAATCGTAACATGAACATTACCGCTTTTATCTGTAATAACGTTCATTTCCCGTTTAACTTGTCCTTTTTTCACTTCAACACTCACATAATCTTTACCATTAATCTTCTTCGTGATATGCGCCTTCTCCCCAACTTTCCCCTTGAGTAATGTAAATAAAACACATTGGTCAAGGGGTAACCGTCCAGTCAATTTATCATTATGAAACAAGGCTAGACCATTGGTAACTATTTCTTTACCTTGTATTTTTATTGACGGTAGAGTAAAATCTTCACCTTTGTCTAGAATTTTTTTAAAAACACTTTCCAAGTTTTCTACAGGAAAATAACTGCGCTCTTCAAGTGTGTTTACTTTCTTCTTCAGAAATTCTCCAATCATTAATTTACCAATTTTTTTCTTTTCCAAAATTTCAGATGATAACCCATCCACTGAAACTAATTTCACTAAAGATGTAGGATTGCCGGGATCCCTAAATGCTACATCAAGCGTTGGAAAAATTCCCTTTTTCTCAAGTGCTTTTCCATATAGCTGTAAACCATATTTTATATAGCTTATATCTCCAGTTGTATTCGTTCTCATTTTATCAGTAGTATCTTGCGCCGTATTCTTAATTGCAGAATGTACCTCATTTGTTAATTTTGAGTTCATGTGCACAATCTCTACCGTTTGTTTCAAACTTTTGTTTTTATATGAATCATAACCTAAGCTATAAGCAAGACGTGATTCTCTAAGTGGTTTTTGATCCCAACAGCCGACAAGGAAGATAAAACATATAAATATATATAATTTTTTCATGATTATAATTTTTACTTTTCATGAAAAAATATACCAAAAAGGATCTATAATAGCTCTTTTTACTTTCTTAAACAAAGGTATGCTTATCTCACCTTTAAAGAAGCTAAAAGTTCAACTTTAATGCAGTTTATCAAAACAACAAAAGAGAGTATATGATTAAAGTACGTGACCTAATAATTGAGGTCACGTACTTTTTTACTATAAAAATCAACATCATTGTTTAACATAACCATAGATAAAAATAGTTCATTGTTATTGATTGTCCAAACCAATGGGATAAAGCGTCGCAACTCTTTTCAAAACATCGTGACTCTATTTTAAATGTAAGGAGAAAAATGGCACATACAATGATGCATAATTTAGACGTTCTTTTTGGCGTAATTTTCTCCTTTCTTATTTCTTAATATGGCATAAAAAAGAAATAAAAGAGGAAGGACAGCAATGAAAATATAGGTGAGATTATCCGTGAACTTTGCTATGATTTTTAGCTTTTCAGGTGTGTTAATAAATAAAGCAACGCTAAAAGAGATAAGAGCGACAATTGGAACGGCCTTCTTATGATTATTAAGTTTAAAGATATTCTCTATTCCTACCGAAGCGGCATAATAATAGCTGGCATAAGAACATACAACAGTTATCATCCATATCGGAATGAAAATTAAATCAGTTCGATCTATGATACCGATATGAAGGGAGCGTAGTAAATATATAACGGGTTGAGGAATTAATTCGATTTGATTAGGGCTAAACACGATATAACAAATCCATACAGTAAAAGTGTAGAAAATGGTTACAAATCCGTTCGCAAGAGAAATAGCCTTAAGCTTTGCTGCAGGTTTTCCTTTTACAAATGGATAAGCAATAAGTATAATTTCGAAACCATACAATGCTGTTATTGTTTCTTTTGATGCTCGAATAATATTCCACCAACCAGCTTCTGTAATTGGAAAGGGATAAGAAAATTCGGCACGGGTAAGACCAATTCCAATTAAAAAAGCCATTGGGATAATTAAAATGAGAGTCATGTCGTAAAATCGAACCATGACTTTAAATGTGCTATAGATTAAAAAAGAGGAAGCGATTGGACCCAAAATGAGTATAACTGGCCAAGGTGTTGCTTGCAAAATCCATATTTTAATAATGTTCCCAGAGCTTACCATAATGGTCGTTCCGATGAGAATGAAGTAAATAATATAAGAGAAACCAAATATTTTTCCTAATATATCCCCGAACATTGTGCGAACAATTTCATAGATGGTTACTTCAGGGAATCTTTTTAATAAAATCCATATAATTAAAATAAAGATTTGAACAATAAGCCCAGCTATTAGTGTAGAAATCCATCCGCCACCTTTGGCAATATAATGCAGTCGATTCGGGAGGGTAAGTATACCTACACCGATTTGACATTGAGCAACAAAAAATGAGAATTGCGTAAGTGTAATTTTACTTTGCGTGTTTATCACCGTTCTCATCCTCTCTAGTTACCAGCTGTCTTATCATTTTTTTAGGTTTTGAATCATGAGGACGTTCCCAAAAAGACCAAATTGGGAGTCTTATAAAAGCATCTTTCATATCCTTAATCCGAAGTGGTGCCACTGGAGAAAGATATGGTGTATGAAAAGAGTGAAGCTGACATAAATGAATGAAAGTTATAATTAAACCGAATGAAATACCAAGATAGCCAAAGATAGCAGCTAAAATCATTAATGGAAAACGAAGGATTCGGACGGCCGAACTCATATCGTTTGATGGAACGAGAAAAGATGCGATTGCTGTTAAAGCTACGACGATAGTCATTATATAGGAAACAAGTCCAGCTTTTACAATTGCATCACCGATTACTAAGCCACCTACAATACCGATTGTTTGTCCTACTCGGCTCGGTAGACGAATTCCAGCTTCTCGCAATAATTCAAAGATTAATTCCAGTAGTAAGGCTTCAAAAATGGGCGGAAGTGGTACTCTTTCTAATGAAGCTTTAATTGTATTAACAAGCTCCAGTGGCAGAACATCGGAGTGGAAAGCCACTGTTGCAATATATATAGCAGGTAAGAGAAAGGCGATTAAAAAACTCGTGAGGCGAATCATTCTCACGAAAGAACCGACAATCCACCGATTGTTATAATCATCCGGTGATTG
Source organism: Bacillus sp. LK2 (assembly GCF_001043575.1). Taxonomy (NCBI): domain Bacteria; kingdom Bacillati; phylum Bacillota; class Bacilli; order Caryophanales; family Bacillaceae; genus Bacillus; species Bacillus sp. LK2. Next base: position 80,245 of record NZ_LDUK01000005.1, on the reverse strand, counting down.
ATAAAAGGAGAATAATGTTACAGGAACAATAAGTGCTGCTGGATCTCCATCCGATAAGATAGCAACCCTTCCCTCCATCAAGTTAGCGGCAACTCGGTCTGGACGTTCTGTATTTAATTGCTGTGGAAATGGTGAAAAGGATGTATCCTCAATAAATTCTTGTATATAGCCTGGTGGCATAAGGGAGTCCGTTTTAATGGTTTGTAATCTTCTTTTTACTTCTATAACAAGATCATCGTTGGCCAAATTTTGCATATATACAATAGCAACTTTAGTATGCATTTCTTCACCAAGGGTAAAATATTTAACCACTAAATTTTGATTTTTAATAAGTTTACGAATGGAAGCTAAGTTAGTAGCTAAATCTTCGATAAAACCGGTATGTGGACCGCGGACAATCCCTTCATTATCAGGTTCCTTTATACTCCTTTTTAAAGATAAAGCTGTCTCGAAAATACAAAAGCTTTGTACCTCTTCATGAAAATATAAAGATTTTCCTTGTAGTAAAAGTTGTATGCCATACAGTAAGTTCGTTTCTTTTTTCATGTTCAATGTAGAAAATGCCTCATCGAGAGATAATTCAGCTTGGGTTAATATAGGTTCGAGAGCTAATTGATGAATTAAATTAGGGTCTGCTAAAGATTCAATGTATAACATCGTTCCTTTTCCGTTTTGAAAAGGAACGTCGAGTTTTTTTAAATCGTCCGAATGAAATAGCTTATTTTCAATATAATTAATATTTTCTGCGAGTGATGGAAACATATGCTTCATTTTGGTTGTTGATTGCTGTGAGTTTTGTTGAGTCTGTGTCATAATTTTCACCCCATATCGAATAAAACCATGCTGTTAATTTTTGTTTTTTATAGGAAAATTATGCTTATCAATTCATCATACATGGCTCTTTTTTTGTTCTTAATTTTTATTTCTAACTAAACGATTTTCAGCTTAATTTATAGACTTTGAATAAAGTGAAATGTCCCTTATAAAACAACTAGCTTAATCTTCTGCTTTAAAAGTTTTGAGGTTTTTCAACATATAAACCTAAAATATATCCACATTTCAAACAGAAACATGAATGGAAATCTAATTCACACGCTCATTTTTATTTTGAACTTCCGTTTCAGGTGATAATTTTTCAACCAGTAATATAAATTGATGAACTGATAGATTCTGTTTTTGACACCAGGAAACTTTTGATAATCCACTGTTTTTATAGTCTTGAATATAAGTTTCCTATGCTTTCTTTAATAGGTGACTGTTTATAAAAAAAACATGTAGTAAGCAAGGGGAACTACTCACAGGTGGAAGAATCAAAGAGGGTGATTCATTGGTTATACGGAGACAGGAATATTTCAAAGAAGGGGATATCATCTTAGTGAATATGGATATAGGGCTGACTTTGAAGAGAGTGGCATGTAAGAAAGACCCTTAAGTTGTTCTTTGTACGATAGACTCGAAAGAGTACTTTGAAGTAAGTACTCTTTTTTGTGTATGAATCTTTTAAATTCCATTTTGAACAGATTTTTTTTCAATTTCCCATGTAGCTTGTTTTTTAATTTTTAAAGCTACATTAGTACCGTTAGATTCCTTATAAAAGATATATCCGTGGTCTGATTTAACGTAAGTTGAAGGTTCACTTATGCAATCTTGAGAACAAGATGTATTGATAAGCTCAATTAAGGATAGTTCGCTCAGATCGGTTTTACTAGCCTCTATAAGTGTATCAAGGTTCGTTTTGCGAAAGCCTTGTAAGTTTACATGGAAATTCTTTTCTATTTCTCCAGTAACGCTAGTATTCATTGCTTCAACTGAATTTTTTTTTTCTAAAAGAAAACCATTTCCATAAAGAAATTTTGTATATCCAAGCCACGCGATTAAAAATAGTATAAAAAATACACCAACTGTTCTAAGTCTTCGAAGCCGTTTACTTACGATTGATTCTGAATATTTCATTCAGCCTAATCCTCCAATGTTTTTATTTTAAAGTATGCTTGGGTACATATATTTAGAAGGAGATGAAAGTTATCGAGTTAGTGATTCAAAAAAAGAAAGCATCTGAAGTTAGGTGCTTTCTTTTTGAATACTTTCTGCTATCTGTTAGTTACATGTTTCATAAGAGGTCTTATTTCTTTAACAGGTGGTTTTTTATGATATACATCAATGTAAGAAAAATAATAATTTAAATTTCTAAGGAGACCTTTTCCTATTTTTGCACTTAAGAAAGGGAATACTTGTCCAGTATAATCATCGAGAGATTTACAATAGTATTTTTCATCTAAGTAAATACTGTATTTACAAGTTAGTTCTACTAATGAATTACCTTCATCATCAAATACTTCTTTAGAATCAATTATGTCTATTAGTGCAAATTTCTCATTCAGATAAACTTTTTTCTTTTTCTCGTATTTATTAGTAAGGATAAAAACGAGACCAATGGCGTTAATCAAACTATTTCCTCCTATAAAAATGGCTATTAATAAAATATATCGATATAAGCTAAATGTAAAGAGGTGAGGTGTAAATATCATATAGATAGAAAATTTAACAAGCCGATTTGAAGAGAAATCGGCTTGTTTTATTGAAATACTTGAGGAAATTGTTTTACGATTGCATCCGTTATAGTATCAGCCATTTCCAATGCTTCTTTTTCAATTTTATCGTACAGTTTTACGCCTGAAGCATAATCTTTATTTAAAATGGCGAGTGCTTCAGCTTTTGTTAGTGCTAGATGCTCATAAAACATCTTTCTAAAGTCTTCCTTATCTATATACGGGTTAATACTGTGAAGAAAATCAGTAATTTCATCTGCGTTTGCATACCATTTTTTCTCTATAGATGAAGCGGCATTTTGATCGCCTGCTTTTGCGGCTTTAACAAGGTCAGCAGCAAGCACTAAGTGGTCTTTAATTAATGCACTATATTTTTCAACTGCATTTTCACCATAGAACGGTTCAAGAGATAGTCCCATATGTGTTGCGTTTTGTAGAAGACGTCCCACAGTAGCATCTACATCTGGTAAGTCAAAGATGATGCTTATAATAGCTAATCTCGTCCAAGCGACATGTTGTTCCCATAAAGAACGCATATAACCTTTTAAAAAGTTCTCGTTTTTACTAATTCGGTAATTTCGTGTTAATAAATCAAAGTTCCCATAAGGGTTATGAGTGGGGGAGTAATATGATTGCCAATAAGTATACATAAATAGTGACACTCCTTTGAACATGTATACATCACAGTATGATAACCGTTATTTTTAAGTTACGTGTCCAAGAATTTTTTCGAGAATAGGAATAGGAGTGGATTGAAATGATGAATAAAAACCTGATTGCGTTATATACGAATTAAAGGAATTTCAAAATAAAAGAGGCCCTGCAAGGGAAGATGCAGGACCTCAAAAGGGTATTGCCGAGATGTCGGACTCGACTACGTAATATTAACATAAAATTCTCTCAAAAAGATCTGGTAAATGTGTCCAAATGAAAAGGGTGCTTTTTAATAAAGTTAAAGGGATCTGCTTCCCGCGGCAGATCCCTTTAACTAGATAATGTTGATGAGCAAAAACTCATCTGGAGTACTTTCATAGTAACAAATGAAATTCACTTTGTGTATTGAGAAAAAAAGAATTGTTTAAATGAATGTAACTGATTTGTAGTTTGCTTTTATTGGATAATAATCATTTGTAGTGAGTGGAATAGGGTCCTAAAATGGAGAAAAGACTTGTAATCCAGATTAGGATACATTGGAATATGTAATTATAAAAAAGACCTGCTAATTTAAGCAGGTCAACATAAGGGGTTTATCCAACAGATTATTATATATGGTAACAACTGTATTGTAGTAAGTCTATACGTTTTATATTGAGAAAATTAGTGTGAATAATTTATTTTTGACACATGTATTAACGCCTAAAAAGTTGAGAAAGGAAATTAAATAGCTTTCTATAAGAAAATAAAGGCTGATACTTATAAAATGATTCATATTTCCACGCATCATTATTAGAGAATTGGAGTTGATTATTTGACGCTTTAGGCTGGATAGAGCTATTGTAACGACGTTTCATATTTTAACCTCCTCAAATTCATATGTATACGATTAGTAGTATTCTAGGAAGGCAAATAAAATGAATATTTATATTGAAATTCTTTCTTCTTGTGTACTAGATTTGTGTTTTGCGAGAATCAGTTTGATGAGAGATTATATATAACTCTTTCATTCATCACTTTCATGACGCATAAGTGATGATATAATAGAAATAGATGAAAGATATAGAAAAGCAGGTGACTCTTTTTTGTTTACAAAAGCTCAAGAACTTTTAGCGTCTTATTTCGGTTATTCGTCATTTCGAAGAGGACAAGATGAAACAATTAAAAATGTATTAGATGGGAAAGATACGGTTTGTATTATGCCTACGGGCGGTGGTAAGTCAATTTGTTATCAAATTCCCGCATTAGTATTCGAAGGAACGACGTTAGTTATATCACCTTTGATTTCACTTATGAAAGATCAAGTAGATACATTAATACAAAACGGTATTTCCGCTACATATATTAATAGTTCTATTTCTATTACAGAAGCAAATCAACGAATTCAATTGGCGAAACAAGGACATTACAAGTTACTTTACGTGGCGCCTGAGCGTCTTGATTCTATGGAGTTTGTTGACCAACTTATGGATATGAAAATCCCGATGATTGCGATTGATGAGGCACACTGTATTTCACAGTGGGGACATGATTTCCGCCCGAGTTACTTACATATACACCGCATATTAGATTATCTTCCAGAAAAACCGCTAGTTTTAGCGTTAACCGCAACAGCAACACCACAAGTACGTGACGATATTTGTAGCACACTTGAAATTAATCAAGAAAATACAATTATGACAACGTTCGAGCGCGAGAACTTATCGTTTTCGGTGATTAAAGGACAAGATCGTAATGCATATTTAGCAGATTATATTCGTCAAAATCAGAAGGAATCTGGGATTATATATGCAGCTACAAGAAAAGTAGTCGATCAATTATATGAAGATTTAGGGAAAGCAGGAGTTTCGGTATCGAAATATCATGCAGGTATGAGCGATCACGATCGAAATGAACAGCAAGAACTCTTTTTACGAGATGAAGTCAGTGTTATGGTAGCAACATCTGCATTCGGTATGGGGATTGATAAATCGAATATTCGTTACGTTATTCACTATCAACTTCCGAAAAATATGGAAAGTTACTATCAAGAAGCGGGACGTGCTGGTCGTGATGGATTAGATAGTGAATGTATTTTGTTATATTCTTCACAAGATGTGCAAGTGCAGCGCTTTTTAATTGATCAATCAACAGGAGAATCTCGTTTTTCTAATGAGCTTGAAAAACTCCAAAATATGACTGATTACTGTCATACAGAACAATGTTTACAATCATTTATTTTACAGTACTTTGGAGAAGAACCGAAGGAAGATTGTGGTCGCTGTGGTAATTGTACTGACGACCGTGAAAGTATCGATGTGACGAGAGAATCACAAATGGTACTATCTTGTATGATCAGGACGAATCAACGATTTGGAAAACAAATGATTGCACAAGTATTAACTGGATCGAAAAATAAGAAAGTCATTGAATTCAATTTTCATACTTTGCCTACGTACGGGCTTTTATCAAACCGTAGTGTAAAAGAAGTTAGTGAGTTTATTGAGTTTTTAATATCAGAGGAGTTAATCGCAGTTGAACATGGTACGTATCCGACATTGAAAGTAACGGAAATAGGAAAAGAAGTATTACTTGGTAAAGAGAACGTTTTACGCAAAGAACGAGTAGAAACGAGACAAATTGTTCAAGACCATCCTTTATTTGAAGTACTTCGTGAAGTGCGTAAAGAAATTGCACAAGGAGAAGGTGTACCGCCGTTCGTTATTTTCTCTGACCAAACGTTAAAAGATATGTGCGCGAAAATGCCGCAAAGTGACTCTGAACTCTTAACTGTAAAAGGAATTGGAGAACACAAACTTGTGAAGTACGGTTCTCACTTCTTACAAGCAGTTCAGCACTTTATTGAAGAAAATCCAAACTATGCTGAAACAATTAAGACGGAAGTTGTTACAGAGCGTAAAAAGTCAGGGAAAGCATCAGCAAATTCTCATTTAGAAACGTATGAAATGTATAAACAAGGCATTAATCTAGGTGAGATTGCGAAAAAGCGTGATCTATCAAGACAAACAATCGAAAATCATTTAATTCGTTGCTATGAAGATGGTATGGAAGTAGACTGGAAAAGCTTCGTTCCAGCAGAGTATGAATCTCTTATTGAAAATGCCGTACAAAATGCAGAAGGTGGTTTGAAATCAATTAAAGAACAACTTTCAGATGAAGTGAGTTACTTTATGATTCGCGCTTATTTACAAATGAGGAAGTAGAGACATATAAAGGGGATAGGGATATATGCATCACGTTTTCGTTTATGGTACGTTAAGAAAAGAGCAAACGAATGCTCATTATATGCAAGGTGCAACATGTATCGCAGATGGAGCATGGACGTATGGGAAATTATTTGATACTGGAGAAGGGTATCCAGCAATGATTTGTTCAAGCGAGGAAAAAGTATTTGGGGAAATTTATGAAGTAAATGATGATGTGCTGCAAAAATTAGATGAGCTCGAAGAATATACAGGTAATGCAGAGGCTGATCTATATGACCGGCTTACACAATCAGTATATTTTGAGGATAGAGAAATACATGTATATGTGTATGTTGCTCAAGATAAAGAAATGTTGAAGAAGGTTATCATTTCTGGTGATTGGGTGAAGTATCAAAAAGGAAAATGAAAGCAGCTATAAAATAATGTGAAAGCAGATAGTAGAATAATTCGCTATCTGCTTTTTACTATAGTTTTGGTTGTAATTACTTAAGTATTTTTTAATGAATCTTCTTCAAAGTTTTTATAAGCTTCGTCCATTCCCATAATTACATCTTTAATTTTCATGTGACCTTCGGTATTAATAGAGTGATCTCTAATTTCTTCCCACATATAGTGATATTTTTGGATGTTTTTCGTTTCACACATGATTATGTCAGTATAATCTTTTCCAGGTAACGCTTCTGCGTCAAAGAAACGCACATGTACCTCAGGGTATTTTAAAGTAATTTCTTTTAGTTCATTAGCTCGTTTTCCCCGTTCGTCACGAGACATTGCAAGCCAAGTTGGATAAAATTCTACTAAAACAATAAAAATGTGATTCATCCTTCATTCCTCTCATTAGTTGCTTTATGGTTAAATCATAGCACATGATAGTATTTAAAATCTTCATATAAAGGTTTATTGTTTTATAGGTGCGCAAAATAAAGAGGAAGGAGCATCAAAATTTATCGAATGGGAAAAATTGCGAATAAAGACCGATTTTCATTTGAATATTCCGTTTATTTTGATAATATATAAGTATAGGTAATAAATAAGGGGGATTCTTAATGGGTATCAGAAATTTAGTTTCTCACCTGTAGTAGAAAAAACTATTACAGGAGGAGAATAATAATGAACGAATTAAATGTGAAGGAATTTTACAAAAAACAATTTGAATTGCTAAATTATGATATAAATACAGAAAGCTGGCTAGAGCAGGTTGCTAAAGAGGTACAAGAACAAATTGGATATCCGTTTCAAACGATGCTGGAACTTGGTGCAGGGAATGGTGGATTTGCACGAGCGATGTCTAAGTTACATGTGAGAATGACAACTGTTGAACTTGTATCAGAGCTGGTTTCCTTTGCAAAAGAACATTCCAGTAGTGATATTGCCATTCATTGTGGAGATTTCTATCAAATTAACTTTGAGGAAAAATTTGATGTGGTTAGTTATTTAGATGGATTTGGTGTAGGAACAAATGATGAGCAATTGTTTCTATTAAAACGGATTAATGATTGGATGAAGGATGATGGATGTGCACTTATTGATATTTATCAACCTTTGTATTGGAAAAAGGCAAGTGGACGAGAAATGCCGATAGGTTCTGCTATGCGAAAGTATGAATATGATAGTGAAAATGAGAGAATGCTAGATCATTGGTGGGAAACTGTTTCTTCAAATGACATCGTGACACAATCTTTACGCTGCTATACATTAGATGAGATTAGTAATTTATGTGCAGAGGCGCGTTTAAATATAGTTGGGATTTTCCCAGGAGGAGCGTATGATTTTGAAGAGCGGAAATATAAAGAGCAAGCATCTTTAAATGAATGTTTATCATATCGTATAAAAGTAAAAAAGAGTAGGGATTAAATCCTTACTCTTTTTATTTTTATAGTGTGAATAATTGGGGGTCTTCAGTACCTAATTGTCGTTCTTTTTTTATTCTAATGGATCTTAGTACGATCCCAATTCCAAGAAATAAAACAGTAGCAGCGACTCCGCTAATAGGATTCAACCAAAAATCACTACCATTTGTAAATGTAATGATGTCCGTTTTATATAAATTAAACTTGAGACTTGAGGATAAAAAGAAAGATAGCAGGAGAGTATGTGCAGGAAACTTTGTCTGATAGAGTAAAACCATTTCAATTAGTAGAAAGTAGCAGTTTTTGCACACATCACTTTATTATATGTGTAGTTGTATGATTTAGATGTTGTATATTTTTATAATGTAAAAATAGCATTTGAATTTCAAAATTTAAAAGGTGAAAAGTAAGTTTTTTCGGAAAATTTAATTTGGAACTATTGACTTTATGAATGGATTTTTAATACAATTGTATCTCGACTGAAAAAATTGGAACGGACAGGAGGGAATCATCAAAATGAGCAACATATTTGAAGAAGAGTTACAAACAATGAAAGATACTTTATGTACGATGGATGATCAATTAGAACAGCTTGAAAAAATCCCGGTGTATTATGGAGAAGATTTTAAAGAGCAAATTCTTGAAAGTATGAGGGAGTCTAATAGACAAAACTTACGTATTGGTGTACAAGAACCTTACTTTGGAAGACTAGACTTTCAAGAGGATGGAAAAGAAGCAGTTATGCCGATTTACATCGGTAAAGTAGGTGTTTCAGATAAAGACACGATGAAACCAATTGTAATTGATTGGAGAGCACCTGTCGCAAGCATGTTTTATTCATTTACCGGTGGAGAAGAATTAGCATTTTATCAATCACCAGACGGATTAGTAGAAGGCGATGTTTATTTAAAACGAAACATTTCCATTCGAAAGAGAGAATTAGAACGTGTTGTTGATACATATGTGAAAGGAAATGAAGATGTCTCGCATGCTGATGATTTTCTTCTATATCGATTAGGCGAGAATAAAGACAATAAATTGAAAGATATCGTTTCGACTATACAATCGGAGCAAAATGATATTATTCGTGCGGAAAGAAACTTACCATTATTAATTCAAGGGGTTGCAGGGAGCGGAAAAACAACAATCGCTTTACATCGCCTTGCTTTTTTAATTTATGAATATCGTGAACAACTAGAAGCGGAGAGAATGATTGTATTCGCTCCAAACAGTTTGTTTTTAGACTATATTTCGAGTGTACTTCCTGAACTAGGGGTAGGTAATATTAGTCAAACAACGTTTCCGGATTGGGCATTACGTACGTTAGATGATTCGGTGAAACTGAAGCAGACAGAAGAAAAATTGAAAGAAGCATTTTCGATTAATCGTGATGAAAACAAGGTTATGCTTGGTAAATTAAAGGGTACGCTGGAATTCAAGTCGTTTATTGAAGAAAGAATGGCTCAATTTGAAAAAGATTTAATGCCGACAAAAGATTTTGAAGCATGGGATAAAGCAGTTATTCCAGTGGAAGACGTTAAAAAATGGATGCAAGTTGAATATAAACATTATCCATTAAAGAAAAGAAGAGAACGTTTAGTCGGCCGAATGAAGCGCTGGATTGAAATTGAACTTAAAAAGTTTGGAGAAACAAACGAGAAAAAGTTACTAAAAAAAGAAGCGACAAAGAGATTGAACACATATATGAATTTTTGGCCGAAAATGAGCCCGCTGTCACTATATAGTTCGATGATGAAGAGTAAAGAAATACTCGAAGTATTACCTGAAGAACTTGTTCAAGAAACAGAAAAGAATTGCCGTAAAAAAGAAGTATATATAGAAGATTTACCAGCTTTAATTTATATACATCATCGTATAACGGGTATTGAAATCGGACAGAAGTTTCATCACGTCGTTATTGATGAAGCGCAAGATTTTTCACCATTCCAAGTTTATGTATTAAAAGAAATTACACTAGGTAATTCTTTCACCATATTAGGTGATTTATCTCAAGCGATTTATGATTATCAAGGAATTGAAGACTGGAATGCCTTTAAGGAAGTATTCCAAGAAACTGGTTATTATGAACTGACGAGAAGTTATCGTTCTACAAAAGAAATTATTGAATTTGCAAATGAAATAATTAAAAATGCAGAAATACCAGTAGGACTCGCAACACCAGTTTTCCGTAGCGGTGAAGATGTGAAAGTGATCCATGCAGAAGATCAATTCACTGAAATTGTGAAGACGTTAAAACATCTACAAAATGAAGATGTGAAAACAATTGCGGTAATAGGAAGAACAGACGATGAATGCCGCGATATGTATGAGAAATTAACAAATGCAGGACTAAAAGTGAACGTGATCGAAGCGGATCAAAGTAAATATGAAGGTGGCATTTCAGTGGTACCTGTCTATTTAGCGAAAGGTTTAGAATTTGACGCTGTACTGATAATCGATGTGGATGAAGAGAATTATAAAAATACAAAACATGATGCGAAGTTACTGTATGTCGGATGCACGAGATCACTTCATGATTTATGGATTTTCCATAGTGGGGAAGCATCCCCTTTAATTAAAGGATTAAAATAATAAAAAAATTCAAGAGGCTTTTCTAATAATGAACAGAAAAACCTCTTGTTTTTCTATATAAAGATTTGGGGGAGAAAATGATAATGATTACAAAAGTAATAACAAAAAGAAATTGGGAAATCGCAAAAACAACTGGGGAGATTAATGAAGCCTCACTTAAAGAAGAGGGATTTATTCATTGTTCATTTTTGGGGCAAGCTTTAAAAGTTGCCCAAAAACATTTCAATTATGAAGAAGATGTTTTATTACTTACAATTGATCCATCCCTGGTAAAAGCAGAAATAAAATACGAACTTGCTTCTAACGGTCAAGAATATCCGCATGTATATGGAGTAATTAATGTTGAGGCGATTGTAAATGTTGTCCCATTCCTTAAAGAAAAAGGAGAATTTAAATTACAAGAGATACATAGCTAAAAGTGTTATTGGCATTACAGTTTGCTAGTGAGCTACAAGAAAATAAGAAAAGTACAAATTATAAAGTTTGTGCTTTTTTTCTGATTTTTATAAAAATCAATTGTTTTTGTCACAAGGATACTGTACGATACATAGTATAAAACACATACTGTATGACATATAGTAATGGAAATGAGGTGGGTGAATGGATGCTTTATTAAATTCGTTAATTACTGAGTTAAGAAGAGGGACATTGACATTAGCGGTTTTAAGCCAATTAAGAACACCGCAGTATGGATATTCACTTGTCCAATTATTGGAGCAATCAGGGATCACAATTGATCAAAGTACTTTATATCCACTACTTCGCCGATTAGAAAAGCAGGAACTAGTGACGAGTAGTTGGGATAAAACGGAGAGTAGACCTCGTAAGTATTATGTTTTAAGTGAATATGGATTAGAGATTTTTTTGCAATTGAAAAAAGAATGGATAAAAGATTCAAAAGAACTTTATAACTTATTAAAGGAGGAGGACGAGAATGAATTTAATTGAGGTTTACATTCAGGAAGTTGCGAAGAGAATACCTGAGAAAAACCGTGATGATATTGTACTTGAGTTACGTTCGACAATCGAGGATATGTTACCCGATGATTATAATGAAGACGATGTAAAAAGTGTTCTTGCAAAATTGGGGAGTCCAGTCACATTGGCTAACGGGTACATGGATAGACCGATGCATTTAATTGGACCACGTTATTTTGATGTGTACACGACATTATTAAAAATGATCATACCGATTGCAGCTGTTATTGCACTCATTTCAATGGTTGCAGAAAATTTTATAGGCTATAGTGGTGATCAGGCGGTATTAAATGTTATTTTAAAATTGATAGGTGAAGGCATCGGGGAAATATTCGAAGTAGGCCTCCATGTATTTTTCTGGTTGACACTTGTGTTTTTTATTTTAGAGAGAACTGATAATGTAAAAGATCCACAACCATTAACAACAAGTTTTAAAAAATGGACTCCGGATGATTTGAAAAATACCCCTTTTATCCCGAAGAAAAAGAAGATTTCAAAGTTTGAAGTTTTTTGGGGTTTGATGTGGACAGCAGTCTGGACAACACTTTACTTCTATGCAAATCATCTCGTTGGCGTATATCATGGTACGGAAAATGGATTGAAGTTTGTCGCGCCTACGTTTAATCAAGATATTTTACTTCAGTATTGGCCAATCGTTGTAATTATGCTTGTTTTCGAAATAGGTATATCTCTTTATAAGTTAGTACAGGGACAATGGACGAAAAGATTGGCAATTGGAAACGCAATTCTTCAAATAACCGGAACAATAGTATTCATTGTAATTATAGTAAATCCGCATTTATTTAACGAAGGGTTTATTACGTATGTAGCAAATGTGTTTACTATTTCTCCAGAGGAATTTAAAACGCGGCTAATTGTTGGAGGGGTAATTATCTTCATATTATCCGCGGTACTAAATATTATTGATGGTTTTCGAAAAGCTAGAGTCCGTTCAGATAAATAAATCTAAAATTTTAATCAAAAACTCTCATTTTAGAAAGTTAAAGAGGAAAATTACTTTGAAAGGAAGAAAACAATGATAAGGGAAGCAACGAAAAAAGATTTAACATTTATTTTAGATATTTATAATGATGCGATACTTAATACAACAGCTGTATATGCATATAAACCTGTAACCCTTGAAAATAGAATAGATTGGTATGAACAAAAACAGGCTGACGGGTATCCAATTTTAGTATACGAACTAGATAATAAAGTAGTAGGATTTGCGACATTCGGCCCATTTAGAGCATGGCCTGCCTATAAATATTCAATTGAACATTCTGTGTATGTTAATAAAGAATATAGAAAAAATGGAATTGGAACTTCTTTAATGAAAGCATTGATCGCAATTGCAAAAGAAAGAGAATACATGACTTTAATTGCTGGGATTGATGCAGAAAATGAAAAAAGCATTGCTATGCATAAAAACTTCGGCTTTGTTTATTCGGGGACAATAAGCAAAGCTGGTTATAAGTTTAATAGATGGTTAGATTTAGCTTTTTATCAATTGGAGCTTAATGGCCCTGTAAAACCTATCGAAGAATAGATGTATTCGTTATACGTCGTAATAAATATTTTCAAAAGGTAGTATGAAAAAATTTCATGCTACCTTTTCTTATTGAATGCATGAATAGCATTTAACAAAAAAGGATTTTTATATTCTATATCGAATTTTGAAAAGATGATAAAACGATATAAAAAGAGGAATGAATATGCAGACTGTCATTGAAAAAATTAAAGAAATACAATCAGGTCAAATTGGATTAGTTGTTTACTCTACAAAGTATGAAAACATAGTTGCTTCCTATAATAGTGAACTTTATGTTCCATTAGCATCAGCAGCAAAAGTGGCAATTGGATTTGCAGTAGCAAAGATGGTAAAGGATAAACAAATTAGTTGGAATGCTATACTTCATCATATTAAGTTTAATCCAAATGAGGATAGTGCGCAGTTATATCCTCACTTACAAGGAAGAAATACATTAACACTTAGAAAAGCGGTTGAAGTGATGATAGCATGCCATGATAGCTATATTGCTCAGTCAATTGTTATGCACTGCGGAGGATGGGATACTGTCAGAGAATATGTTTCAGTGTATTTTTCAAAGATTCATATACAGGAAAACCCTAGAGATGAACAAAATATTGGAGAGTTAAATCAAGTACATTCACTTTTAGTACATATTTTTCAAAGTTATAAATCAGATCCAGAATTATGGGAACCAATTATTACTGGAATGGTAAGACAACAAGGTGATTATGTAGGTATACCGTATTATCATATAGCTCATATGACAGGTGGATTGCCCACAGCAACAATAAATATTGGTATAATGGGAATGTTTAATGAAGTTCCATTTCTTTATGTTATTGGAGGCAAAGATTTACCTGATCGATTTAATAATAAAATGGTAGATGAAACAATTACAGAAGCTTTGAAGTGCTTGTACAAAGAATATAAAAAAGTATCGCGGGGGTGAATGATTGAAAAGAAACTTAAAAACTTCAACGATTATTATTTTAATTTTAACAATTATTGCTCTTGAAGTTGGAATCGCACTATACGATCACAATTTGTCATTAGATACAATTTACTTTGCAGCGATTCTAATTTGTATTGTATTGCTTTTTGGCACACGTGTTTCTGTAGAGAAAGAAAATACATCGAAACAGAGACGAAGAAAAACAGCTCTTATATTTTGGCCATCTATTTTATTCTCAATCGTTAGTTTTGCAGTTATAAGTTATATAAGAACGGGCTATGTCTCTGTACCAGGAATAATTGGTTTTTCATGCTTTGTTACATATGGTGGATTTGTATTCATTAGTATTTTAAAGAGAAGAAATAAAAATTAAATGTAGCTTACTAAGGTGAAAGGAAGAAATATATATGAAACGTATAGAGAACGGTTCACGCACTGAAGGAGAATACATTAAAAATAAATTAATTCAATATAACATGTCTATTTTAACAGATGAAGTAAAACAGCCGATGGAACAAGTAAGCTTCGTAGTGAAAGATGAGGATGGAAAAATCTTTGGCGGGGTAACAGGAACGATGTATTTTTATCATCTACATGTAGATTTTTTATGGGTTGATGAATCGGTTCGTCATGATGGGTATGGAAGTCAATTGTTACATAAAATCGAAGAAATTGCGAAGGAAAAAGGGTGTAGGTTAATATTACTAGACTCATTTAGTTTCCAAGCACCAGATTTTTATAAAAAGCATGGTTATCGAGAGTTTGGGGTCGTTGAAGATCATCCTAAAGGATATAGTCAGCATTTTTTAGAGAAAAGACTTTAATATAATTATATTATGTTTACTAGGGGGATAGGAAATGTACACATATAAATTTCAACACGAACGCCCTATCTGTGCAGAACAAATAAAAAATCTTTACGATTCTGTAGGCTGGTGGCCAGAAAGAAAAGAAGTCGATATTGAAAAAATGTTAAAGAATAGTATAGCAATTGGAGTATGGGAAGAAAATGAATTAATTGGATTTGCTAGAGTTGTTTCTGATGGTGTTTTTCGAGCGTACATAGAAGATGTTGTCGTATATGAAAGTGTAAGAAATAAAGGCATTGGAGAGAAGATGCTTACTATGTTACTTCGAGAAATATCTCATATTGATATTGTTAGTCTATTTTGCGGAGAGAAACTAATAAAGTTTTATGGTGAACAGCAATTTCAAGCGACGAAGCAAATTGTGATGCATCGTAATCAAATAGTAAAAGAATAAGAGGTGTCAATTTTTATGAATGCAACAAGAGCATATTGTTTATCGAAAAGAAAAGCGACAGAAGATTCTCCAGATGGTTGGAATGCAACTTGTATGAGGCTCAATAATAAAATATTTGCGATAGTGAACCATGAAGAGGGTGAAAAAGCTGCAATCACATTAAAATGTGATCCGGAACTCGCATTAAGAATAAGAGAAGATTATCCAGATACAATAATTCCGGGTTATCATATGAATAAAAAACATTGGAATACAGTGTACATACATAAGGATGTAGAACAAGAACAAATTAATAAGATGATAGATTGGTCTTATGATTTAGTACTGCAATCATTTTCAAAGAAAAAACAGCAAGAGTTATTGGATTAATTAATAAGTATTAGGAGGAGAAATTAATGATAGATTCCACAAAGGATACTTATAATAAATTGGCTAGCACGTATAAAGAAAATCTTGATACGGTAAATCCATATAACAGTTATTATGAGAGACCAGCAATGATGGAAATCATCCCGAAGCAAATGCAAGGGATGAAGGTTTTAGATGCTGGTTGCGCAGCTGGTTGGTATTCTTCTCAATTCGTAAACCGAGGTGCAGAAGTTATGGCTATTGATGTAAGTCCAGAAATGGTGAAAACAGCAAGGGAATGTGTAGGTGAAAACGCAACGTTTCTTTGTCATGATCTTGAAGAAACATTACCATTTGAAGATGATACTTTTGATATCATTGTAAGTTCGCTTACTCTTCATTACTTGCAAAATTGGAGTGATGTATTTCAAGAGTTTCATCGCGTTCTTAAACCAGGTGGTTTATTTGTGTATTCAGTTCATCATCCGTTTATGGATTTTACAAAGTTTCCGTGTGAAGATTATTTTAAAACGCAGTTACTAGTAGATACTTGGCGTAAACCAAATATTACAATTGAAGTGAGTTTCTTTAGAAGATCACTTCAAGATATTATAAATGAAACAACGAATAATTTTGTATTAGAAGAGGTAGTCGAGCCGAAACCGATTGGAAAGATGAAAGAAGTAGATAAGAAGTCATATCATTATTTAAACACTAACCCGCATTTCCTTATTATAAAAGCGAAGAATACAAAGTGAAACCGTTTAAATAGCTTGTAAAATTGTTATATTTTACAAGCTGTTTTTAGTTTAAGATTAATAAAGGAAAGTATAAACTAGGAGAATTTATAATGATTAATAAACGAAACAGAATACTATACGCTATCTTTACTATAATCGTAATTGTTTTAGGCCTTAGTTCAAGAAAATTTGCATATGCTTTACCGGATATATTAAATGCTTATTTAGGTGATGCGTTATGGGCATTAATGATTTTTACGGGATTTGGCTTTTTATTTCCTAAAATAGAAACGAAGAAATTAGCTATTATTAGTTTGATATTTTGCTACGGGATTGAAATTAGCCAATTGTACCATGCAGAATGGATTGATAGTATTCGGGCAACGACATTAGGTGGACTCGTATTAGGTTACGGATTTTTGTGGAGTGACTTAGTGGCTTATACAATTGGTATTGGGGTAGGAATGCTTTGTGAGTTTATGTTACGGGAGAAATAAGAAATTTTAAAAAGGGGATTTGTATATGGAGCATGCACTGGAAATTGCAAAGTTTTGGTTTCATGATGAACATGTTACGGCTACTGTAATTCAATCCAAAGTCACAAAGGTTACGTGTAATAATAAAGCGTATATTTTAAAGGAGAAGGGATCGATAAAGCAGCTTCTAGTTGAACTAAACGTATTAGAACAGCTTGATCAAAAAGGAATTAGAGTACAAAAATTAGTGAAAACGAAAAGTGATGAAAGGTACGTATTTTATAAAGAGAAGTATTATTGTTTGTATGATTATGTTGCCGGAAGTGTGCTAGAAATAAAAGATACAGAAAAGCTGAAAGAGCTAGGAAGCACAATTGGAGAGGAATTGGCCAATCTACATCAGGCTCTTAATTCAGAAGGGAATGTAAGTGAGTTAATAAAAAGGGATTTGTATAAAGTGTTATACGAGTGGGCTATGCCGATTTTAGAAAAGAATGAGCAAGTTCAGCGTGATGTAATTCAACAAATGAATAACTTACATAAAAAATTCAAAGAAAAAGTTCAATTATTACCGAAACAAATCATTCATCGCGATATGCACTTATCAAATGTTATCTTTCAAGACAATGAATTTCAGGGATTTATCGATTTTGAACTTTTGGAAGAAAATGTAAGAGTATTTGATCTAAGTTATTGTTTTACCAGTGTATTAAGTGAGCTATATATGGATGAAACATTAAGAAGGAACTGGTTACAAATCGTTAGAACTATTTTTGAAGGATATAATAAGCAAAATGCATTAACAAGAGAGGAAGTACAGGCTATTTGGTTCGTCATGCTTTCTATTCAAATTATCTTTATTACTTATTTTGTCCAGTCAGTTGATTTACTAAAGTTGAATGAAGAGATGTTCTTATGGATTTTTGCGAATAAAGAAGAAATTGAAGAAGTTATAGCAAGTATCGTACGTATATAAATAAAGTAGAAAGTTTATTGATAAGTACGATATGAAAAAGGAGCCATTTATGAAAAAAATAATATTGATTGGTTCTGGTGGTTCAGGAAAATCCACATTAGCAAAACAGTTAGGAAATAAATTAAACATAAACGTACATCATCTGGATGCGTTATTTTGGAAGCCGAATTGGGTAGGTGTTCCGAGAGACGAACAAAGAACCGTTCAAAATGACTTAATTAAAGAAGAAAAGTGGATTATTGATGGGAATTATGGCGGGACAATGGACATAAGAATTAATGCAGCTGATACAATCATCTTTCTTGATATTCATAGAACGATATGTGTTTATCGTGCTTTTAAAAGAATTGTACAATATCGGAATAAAACAAGACCGGATATGGGCGCAGGATGTGAAGAAAGGTTTGACTTGCAATTTTTTAAATGGATATGGGAATATCCTAAGATGAAAAGACCTGCAATTTTAAAAAGTCTAAATCAATTAAGTCAGGATAAAGAAGTTATTATTTTAAAATCTCCAAATGAAGTTCAGCGATTTTTAAAGGAAGTGCGGCAACTATAAATTTATGCACTAAAATAATTAATTTTGTTCCATTTTAAAATGGAGGGATAACATTGAATGAAATCATTCGCTCGATTGATTCTTATATGGTAAAAATTCCAGTAGGAGAGGTAATATTAAGAGATGATCGAATAAAAAAAGAATGGAAAGTTCAAATTAAGCCGTTTCTTCTTGCAAAGTATGCTGTAACGATGGGATTATATGATGCCGTTATGAATAATACACCAAATGTATTCAAAGGAAATAATAAACCAGTTGTAAATATTTCATGGAATGATGCGATTCTGTTTTGTAATTTACTTTCAAAAAAAGCGGGATTAAAAGAGTATTATTCTATTAGTGATAACGGTCAAACGGTTCGTTGTAATTTAGATTCAAACGGCTACCGATTACCTTCTGAAGCAGAGTGGCAATATGCATGTAAAGCAGGAACTACTGGATACATATATGGAGAACTTAAAGAGATTGCTTGGTATAATGAAAACTCAGAGGGACATATTCATGAGGTCGGTACAAAAGAACCGAATACATGGGGATTATATGATATGTTAGGGAACGTTTGGGAATGGTGTTATGATTTGTATGATGAAAAGGTATATGGATCGTATCGAATTTTCCGGGGTGGTAGCTGGGCTGAAGAGGCTAGAGGCTGCGGTGCTACTTGTCGTAGGCGTAGTCATCCTACATTTCAAATAGATGATCTTGGGTTTAGGCTTGCTAGGTCCATTTAGAAGGAGAATAAGAGATAGGAGTAGGGAAAGTACCCGTACTCCTAATGACAACTTAGAAATCATTTAACTTAAGGAGTGTTTATATTGGCACGTGTATTATTCATTAATGTTGGATCAGAAGGACATATTAACCCAACGATTCAAGTTGTAGAAGAACTAATTGCACGAGGAGAAGAAGTAGTTTATTTTTCAATAGAAGCTTTCAGAGAGCGTATTGAGAAGACAGGTGCTACGGTACGAACGATTGATGATGAAAAATTTTTACAAGCTTTTCTTTCCGGTGGACGAAATTATATACATGAAAGAATAAACGGCCTTTTACATACAGCAGATATTGTAATACCTAGTGTTCTAGAACAAATTGAAGGGGAACATTTTGATTATATTATTCATGATTCCATGTTTGGTTGTGGCCGTTTAATTGCTCAAATTCTTAAGCTTCCAGCAATAAATTCGTGTACATCTTTTGCGCAGGATGAAACATCATTTGAAAGAATGTTAGACCATCTTTCGAAAAATATCCCTGTGGAAATTAATGATAGAATTAATAATGATTTTCAAAGCTTAAAAACAGGAATTAAAGAAAAATATGGTGTTGAAATCCAATCACCTTATGAAGTTTTCTGTAATCCCGCACCACTTACCATTGTTTATACAACAAGGGAATTTCAACCTTTTGGGGATGCATTTGACGAAACTTTCAAATTTGTAGGACCATCTATCGCTACACCAATCGCAAAAGAGGGCTTCAATTATACTTTAATTAAAGAGAAAAATCCGATTTATATTTCACTAGGCACTGTTTTTAATGAAGCGATTGATTTTTATAAACTTTGTATTAAGGCATTCGAGAATAGTGACCATACGATTGTTATGTCTATTGGCAGCAAAACAAAAATAAGTGATTTAGGTGATATTCCTGAAAACTTCATTGTGAAAAATTATGTACCACAAACTGAACTTCTTACATATTCGAAATTATTTATTACACACGGCGGGATGAACAGTACGCATGAAGGACTCTCTAACGGTGTTCCACTCGTTGTAATTCCGCAAAGCGCAGATCAACCAGTAATCGCAAAGCAAGTGGAGAGTATCGGGGCAGGAGTTCAGTTACATATGAAAGAATTAACTGAGGATCAACTACGTGAAAGTGTTGAGCTAGTATTAAATAATCCGTCATTTAAAGAAGCTTCTTTGAATATGAAGGAGTCTTTCCAAAAGTCAGGTGGGCATAAGCAAGCTGTTGATGAGATTTTTACATTTATAGGTCGGTAGTAAATGTAAAACTGTACATGAGAACAGTGTCTATGAAAGGGTATTATATGAATCCATAATGCAGATTCATATAATACCCTTTTTATTATGCCAATTCTTTCGTCATAAGAATGTGCGGAATTCCATCTTCCATAAATACGTCAGATGAGGTTTGATAGCCTAATTTTTTATAAAATCCTTCGGCATGTGTTTGACCATGCAATTTAACTTTGATTGCTTCTTTTTTATGAGCAATCTCTTCTAATGATTGAATAATTACTTTTCCTAATCCGTATTTGCGATAGTCTTTTAAAATACAAATTCTTTCTAGTTTACCTATCCCGTCAACAAATCGTATACGACCAGTACCTACAGGAAGCTCATTATAATAAACTAAAATATGTTTGCATTCTTCGCCAATTCTATCAAATGTATCGAACTCGTCTTCAAGAGGGACACTTTGTTCTTTAACAAATACCTCTTTTCGAATATGAAAGGCAGTTTCTAAATCTGTAAGTTCTGTTATGAGTTTTGATTCCAATGTGTTCAGCCCTTTCTAGAATGATATGTATGTGTTTTCATAGTATATCATACAGTAGCGTTATAAAAGGAAAAAGAAAAACTGACTTTCAAAAGTCAGTCTTTAAAACAGTTAATATTCTTTTATACCGTTCTCGGTTCCGATTATTGCTGTGTTCGTCATATTTATAAATAATCCACTTTCAACTACACCAGTAATCATTTTTAGCTCTTTATGCATGTCGTTTGGATTCAATATTTTATTTGGAAAAATACAATCAATAATGAAATTACCGTTATCGGTTATAAATGGTTCGCCATTTTTCATACGTAAACGCGTTTCGCATCCTAAAGATTGAACTTTCTTTTCAGTTTGTTTCCAAGAGAAGGAGACTATTTCAATAGGAAGTGGAAAGGCACCTAAATGTGAAACGAGTTTGGATTCATCTGCAATAATAATAAGTTTTTCAGATGAGGCAGCGACAATTTTTTCGCGAAGTAATGCACCACCACCACCTTTTATTAACTGCAAATTCGAATCAATTTCGTCTGCACCATCTATAGTGAGATTGAGTATATCAATTTCATTTAAGGGAATTAATGGAATTGACAGTTGTTTAGCTAATGCTTCAGTTTCTTTTGATGTTGGTACTGCTTGAATGGATAAACCTTCTTGCACACGTTTCCCTAATTTTTGTATTGTCCAATATACGGTGGAGCCTGTGCCGAGTCCAACTTTCATATTGTCTTGTACAAAATCCGCAGCATATTCACCGGCGAGCTGTTTTAAATTCATCGCTTTACTCCGCCGGACGTGGTCCAGCATCTAAGCCAGAATTTTCAACTGTAAGGATAGGGCGGACAGTAATATCTTTGTGTACACGCATTTGGCACGATAATCTTAAATGATCTTCAATTCCTTTTTCCGTAATCGCTTGTTTTTCATCATTTGTGGGATCACAAAAATCACCTGCAATGACTTCAACTCGACAAGTTGTACATCTTGCTTTGCCACCGCAACGATGTAGAATATGCACACAGTTATCTTCAAGTGCTAATACTAATTTCGTTCCTTCCTTAATATCAAAAGTTCCGGTACCTTCAACTGTTAATTTTGGCAAATGGATTCCTCCTCATGTAAAATTCTATATAACATATTTATGACCCGTATTCATGAACATAAACATAAAATTTATTATAAGCCCCGTAACTTTTTTATTTGTTCAATCGTTTATTAAGTAAGCGCTGAAAAGGAGTGGTTATTTTGTGCACAAAAGTAACGCAATTCTTAAAGAATCATATCGATATGAATCCTTCAAATATAAATTTTTTAATTGAGCAATATGGAGAGTTAAAAAGGTACTGTACGTTTTTAACGAAAAACAAATGGGATGGAGAAGATCTCGCCCAAGAAGCAGTATGTAAAGTTCTTCAAAAGTATAGTGATAAAGATATTTGTATGACGCTTCTATATAAAATAGCTAGAAACCGGTGGCTAGACCAAGTAAAAGTAAAGTCAGTTCAAGAGAAAATGGAAGAGAAAATTACATTTGAAGAACCACATGAAAAGATTGCAGATTTGCATGAGATGGTAGGAAAAGTACTATTTTCGCTAAATGTGCAACAATCCGTAATTTTATTATTAAAGGATGTTTTTCAGTATAGTATCGCGGATATTGCAAAAATATGCTCTGTATCAGAAGGTGCGGTTAAAGCATCGTTATTTAGGAGTAGAAATAGGCTGAAAACTGTAAGTGAAGAAGGCATTGAAATAGTGGAGTACACGGATGATGTTGAAGTCGTTGTAACTTCTATTCGTGAAGAAAGACCTGAATTGTTGACAAAACTTCTCCCAACAATAGATTTCACTAAGTTACCATCAATACAACCGGTGTTATTATTCAATATGAAAAAAACTTCTTCTTACAGTTGTATGCTTAGTGCGGCATAAAATAGATGGAGGGATTTATAATGAATGCAATTCCTTACGTAGTAGAACAAACGAAGTTAGGAGAGCGCTCCTATGATATATATTCAAGGTTATTAAAAGACCGAATTATTATGATTGGTTCTGAAATTAACGATCAAGTTGCAAGTAGTGTCGTAGCACAATTATTGTTTTTAGAAGCGGAAGATGCAGAAAAGGATATATTCCTGTATATCAATAGTCCAGGTGGTTCAACGACAGCGGGATTTGCAATATTAGATACGATGAATCTTATTAAACCAGATGTGCAAACGCTTTGTATGGGCTTAGCGGCATCATTTGGTGCACTATTATTATTATCAGGTGCAAAAGGAAAACGCTTTGCGTTACCTAATAGTGAAATCATGATTCATCAACCGCTCGGTGGTGCGAAAGGGCAAGCGACGGAAATTGAAATTACAGCAAAAAGAATATTAAAGTTAAAGCGTGATATTAATAAAATGATTGCAGAAAAAACAGGGCAACCAATTGAAAGAGTAGCACATGATACAGAAAGAGATTATTTTATGACTGCAGAAGAAGCGAAGGAATACGGGATTTTAGATGATGTCGTTACGAAAAAATAAAATAAAGCAGGCTAGAGATTATAATTTATTCTCTAGCCTGCTTTTTAATCTTTTATCCATCCATCAACTAATGTTTGATTTTTTTTAATCCATTTTCGTGCAGCTTCTTCTGGGTCTTTCGTTTTATTTAACATGACCATTAACGTACCAAGCTGCTCATCGTTCATTTTCCATTTATCAAAGTATTTCACAATATCAGGATGATCTTTTTCGAAACCTTTACGAACTGAGTAATAAATGTCATCTTTTTCACCATATACTTTCTTAGGGTCTTTTAAATATTTCAAGTCAAATTCTGAAAAACCCCAATGTGGATTCCAAAGCGTAACAGCGATTAGTTTCTTTTTCGTATATGCCTTTTTTAGTTCGCTCATCATCGCA
This sequence comes from Bacillus sp. LK2, assembly GCF_001043575.1. Lineage (NCBI taxonomy): Bacteria > Bacillati > Bacillota > Bacilli > Caryophanales > Bacillaceae > Bacillus > Bacillus sp. LK2. The sequence continues at coordinate 56,124 of NZ_LDUK01000005.1, read as the reverse complement.
GCTTCTGAAGATTGGACAAGTTTTAGTTTTATATCATATTCCTTCATTGCTTTATTCGTTAAATTCATAAGACTACTGCCAGGTTCAATCCCGACAATTTTATTTTCTAACTCGTCTTTATGCGCATTTAAATCTTCAATACTGTTAACGTTTTTCACATAAGAAGGAACAACTAGACCAAGTCCAGTACCTTCATACCATTTTGATTTTAAGACAATGTCATTTTTATAACGATCGTTTAATGGTTTATCCGTAACAGGAAGCCATACTTCTAAATTAGCATCAACATCACCGCGAGCGACTCCAGTCCAAATCGCAGCTTTTTCTAAATACATAAGCTCTACTTTATAACCTTTTTCTTCTAATAAAACTTTCCACATATTTGCGGTTGCAATATTTTCTTTCCAACTTGTTACACCAAGTTTAATTTTTCCTTTCGAATTTGCATTTGTTGCATTACAAGAAGTGAAAATCATACTAATAAATAATAAAAGACTTAATATCCATATTTTTTTTCGCATTAAAAAACCTCCTATGAAACCTTAACTCATATAAATAAATCTATAAGTGAACACTCTTATTATGAACGGAAACGAGAATTTTAAAGGAAACTTATGAATGTCATTTTTATGTAATATTTATTTGTAAAATCGCAACACTATGTGAATAGATGGGTAGGAAAGGAGTAGCTGTATGAAAAATACGAAAGTACGTGTCGAGAACGTAACAAAAGTTTTCGGGAAAAATCCTCAAAGAGCGGTTGCTTTATTAAAGGAAGGAAAGAGTAAATCTGAAATATTAAAAGAAACGGGAATGAATGTTGGTGTGAAAAAGGCAACATTCGATGTGTATACGGGAGAAATATTTGTCATAATGGGATTATCCGGTAGCGGAAAATCAACGTTAGTTCGAATGCTAAATCAATTAATCAAACCCACAGCAGGTCATATATACATAGATGGTGAAGACATTGCAACGATGGGAAAAGAAGAATTGCGAAGAGTGAGAAGAACGAAGATGAGCATGGTATTTCAAAAGTTCGCTTTATTTCCGCATCGTACAGTTATACAAAACGTTGCGTATGGTTTAGAAATACAAGGAGTTCCAGTAGAAGAACGAGAAAATAAAGCGTTAGAATCGTTGAAGTTAGTAGGACTTGAACATCATAAAGATAATTATCCTAGTCAACTTAGTGGTGGTATGCAGCAACGTGTTGGAATTGCAAGGGCGTTAACGAATGATCCGGATGTTTTATTAATGGACGAGTCGTTTAGTGCGTTAGATCCGCTTATTCGAAAAGAAATGCAAGATGAATTGTTAGAGTTACAAGATAAAATGGAGAAAACAATCATTTTTATTACGCATGACTTAGATGAAGCCCTTCGAATTGGTGATCGAATTGCATTAATGAAAGATGGAGAAGTAGTTCAAATTGGAACACCAGAAGAAATAATGATGAGCCCTGCGAATGAATTTGTAGAGAGATTTGTCGCAGATGTTAATTTAGGAAAAGTCATTACGGCAGAATCGATTTTAAAAAGACCAGAAACGTTATTAATCGACCGTGGGCCTCGTGTAGCTCTACAAATTATGAGAAATGCGGGTGTTTCTACTGTATATGTTGTGAACAAAAAGTATGAGTTTTTAGGTATTTTAACAGCGGATGATGCTAGTAAAGCTGTGCAAAAACAGTGGCCAATTGCTGATTTATTACTTAATGATATTCCGCACGTTTATTTAGATACTTTACTTGAAGAAACGTATGCAAAAATGGCGGAGATGAAATTTCCATTACCAGTAATTGATGAAAAGAAAAGGTTAAGAGGAATTATTAAACGTGAAAGTGTCATTCAAGCTCTTGCAGGTAATATCGAGGAAGAGGTGAAAGACGATGAATAAAATTCCACGTATTCCATTAGGCGAATGGGTTGATACATTTGTTGCGAGTTTATATGATCACTTTGAAGGGTTGTTCCGAGGGTTCTCCTATATTATTGGCGGATTCGTTGATTTACTCACTAATTTTTTAACAATAATACCATCCATATTGATGATTATTATCGTATGTTTCCTCATTTGGTACACAACGAAAAAAGTATCTTTAGTCATTTTTACTCTTATCGGTTTATTGTTCATTTTAAACATTAATTATTGGGGACAAACGATGCAAACATTAGCGCTCGTTCTCACTTCAGTTATTATTTCCATTATAGTCGGCATTCCAATTGGTATTTTAGCATCACAAAATGAACGTTTTTCAAAATTTTTAAAACCGACATTAGATTTTATGCAAACAATGCCGGCATTCGTATATCTCATTCCCGCAATAACATTTTTTGGAGTAGGCGTTGTGCCGGGTATTATTGCTTCCGTTATTTTCGCAATGCCACCGACAATCAGATTTACAGACTTAGGAATTAGACAAGTTCCAGAAGATTTAATTGAAGCAGCAAATGCATTTGGCTCTACCGCATCACAAAAATTATTTAAAGTACAATTACCACTCGCAACGGGTACGATAATGGCTGGAGTGAACCAAAGTATTATGCTTTCGTTATCAATGGTTGTAACGGCTTCGCTTGTAGGGGCACCAGGACTTGGAGTCGATGTTTACCGCTCCGTTACACAAGTAAATATCGGAATGGGATTTGAAGCTGGACTAGCTATTGTAGTAATTGCGATTGTATTAGACCGAATTACACAAGGGTTTCATCAAAAAAGAAAATAAAAAAGAAAACACACTTTATACTTCAAAGTGTGTTTTTAATTATGTTCGGAAAGATTACATCCGAACGATAACTGAACCTCCAGCTGGTGCACAAACTTGGTTTTGCTGTTGTTCCATTGATTTAATTAAATGATTATTTTCTTCGATTAAAGAGATTAATTTTGCTAATTGGCTCTCAAGGCTTGCAATGCGTTGCATCATGTATTGAGAATCATGATGAAGTGTATTCCTCGTAGTGTGGGGGGGATAAACATATTGCTGATTTAAATTTGGATTCCAATGAGGATGCATATGAATTGTTCCTCCTTAAATGAATTACAGATCTTTCTTATAGTAAATGCCTATACATATTTAATGGTGACTTATAAAAAAATTTCATTAGAAGAGGATATTGTAAAGACTATGGATAAGTAGTATTATAACTGCAATTAGTTTGTATTATTATAATTATTTGGATGTATTAGCGAGTTTAGCTATAACAAAGTTGTGTATGAGTGGAAATGTTGTTAATTTAGCCTCTATGGTATTCATTAATATTATTGATAGCCATGAACAAAGGGGGATTTTTATTGGCTAGTAATAAAAAAGTAATGAGGCAATGGCAACAGGAATCGGTATAGGTATCTTTATTGGATTAGCTCCCGGTTTATTTGCAGACAATCTAGTAATAGGAATTGCAATAGGGATTGCAGTTGGAATGGGGATAGTTTTATATAGAAATCAGAAATAGATTGTCCTTTTAATATAGATTATTAAGATATAAAAAGGACAAACAATCTTATTTTTCGGAGCATTTTACTGAAAAATCAAACTATAAATCTTATTTTTATGATATTATATAATGTAAATTTAAGGAAAGAGGGATGGGTATGTCAATAAATAATCAAGCAGATGAAAACTGCTTCATTTGTCAAAAACATGAAGGAAACATAGCAGTTTCAGGCGGGGCAATTTATGAAGATGATCTTGTATACGTTGGACATGTCCATTGGGATGACGAAGAAACATATCTTGGTTATGTAATGATAGATATAAAGAGGCATGTACCTGGCCTTGCTGAGCTAACAGATGAAGAAGCGAAAGCGTTCGGACTGATAACAAGTAGAGTAAGTAAGGCGTTGAAAGAGTGTGAAGACGCAGAACATATTTACACTTTCGTTTCAGGCAATGGTGTACCTCATATGCATATGCACATTATCCCGCGTTATCCGAATACACCAAAAGAATATTGGTCACCAACTGAAGTAGCGGAATGGGCAGGTGCACCGCATGGTGACTCAGAGGAAATTAAAAAACTATGCGAAAGAATACGAAAGTATATGGTAAATAAGTATGTATACAACAAATAATACACAATATTCATGGGTTGGAAATACGGAAATGTGTTTAGGAGAAGTGTCAGTTAAGCAATATGGTGACATTGTACTTGGTAAATACGGCGGGAATATAAGTGCTGGAGCGAAAAAGAATGAAGATGGTGCGTTAGTTTGGTCAAATGGTGATTGGGAATTTACGGCAATATTAGATGGACATAATAGCGCAGAAAGTGTTGATCTAGTAGTAAATACAATCGAAAAAGAATATGAAAATATAAAAGTGATTATGAATGAATCAATTGAAACAGTATTTCGATCTGTTGAAAATCATATACTTACAGTTTTTCAATCACAGTCATTTAAAGAAGAATGTAAAAAAATTAAAGGTGAGACAGCTTGTTTAATATGTGTAAGAAAAGAAAATTATATATGGTGGCTATCTATTGGCGATTGTCTAGTTTATGTATTGCATGAAGAGTTACATAAATTAGGACAATTTGCATTGAATCAACGTCATTTTTACGAATGGATTGGAAATGTAAACACATTTGATTTACCCGTTCCTTGTTATTCATCGGGTATTCGTGAATTACGTACTGGAAAGAATCGAATTGTGATGGTGACAGATGGGGTATTAGAATGCGGGGAACGTGGTTATGAAACGCCATTAAATCTGTATAATGATATGAATAGAAATAATATAGAGCTTAAAGAAAATGTTCACAATGTTTTAGAACACGTTCATCACCAATTAGGGCGAGATAGTGCGACAATTATTAGTTGGGATGTTGAAAATAAAGGAAATACTACGTATCCGAGTGATCAGCCGGAGAAAAGGTAAAGGAGGAGACATCACTGGTTTTAGTGAAAGGAATTGTATTGGTATTATGGATCATATTCTTAGTTGTTTTGGAAAATGTAGTGAGAAAAAAACTAAATATACCGAAACAAACAGGATGGAATAGTAAATATGTAAACAAGTCTCATAAATGGGGAACTAGAGCTATCATCATTTCTTATATAATTGTTACGATGATATGTTCTTTTTTAAATCCCATATATATTAGTAATTTACCTATTTTATTTTTAATAACTCTATACTGCTTTCAATCATATATGGAGTGGAAATTCGATAAAGAATCGAGGGAATATGTGATTTCTTTAGGAACGGTTCCAACATTAATAATTACAGGAATTATACTTAATCTTTTCTTTTATAGCTATTGGATTTAATCTATTTTGGAGAAAATGTGGAATTAAGGGGGATAATAAATTATTTAGAGAATAATAAAAATAATATAGTCAACTTTGTTTCGAAAATATAAATAAATAGGAGGGAAAGCATTGGGCAACTCTACTATTTGGATTATAGCTATAGGACTAATTATTGCTGGATACTTTATAGAAAAGTTTTTAAGAAAAAAATTGAATATGCCGAAGGGGAATTCTTGGATATATAAGCATGTAAATAGCCTACATGTAAAATTGGAAATAGGTCTGTTTATCGTATATCTTATAGTAAGTTTTATTTATCTGTTCAAAGCAGAAAATGCTAATATAGGAATTGCTGTACTTACTTATTGCGGAACAACATCCCTAATACGCGTATGGATGGAGTGGAAATATAACAGAGAGACAAAAGAATATATTCTTTCTATAATCGGATTTTTTGCATTTATTTTTATGGTTTCAATGTTATTTTATTTTGATCCTCTTTACACATAGTGATATTGGAATAACTTTCAATGATAAAAGTTTAAAAAGAGTAGCTACCATTATTTATTTTGATGGCTACTCTTTTTATTTACATCTTTCTAAAACTCCTCAAAACAAGAAACTCCCACAATCTCCACGGAAGAATCTTCTTCGCGAAGATCATAAATTTTACCCCTTTTCCGATTGGGTATCGTAATGTAGTATGTTTTGCTTCGGCAATTTCAACGATTTTATTAGCTACATCTATCGGATTACCAAATGTATCACTGCCGCTATTAATATGTTTTTGTATTTTATCCATATATTCTTTGTAAGGAGAGGTTGTATTAGATTTGTTTTCAGCTAATTGTTTGCCTACTTCCCATATGTTTGTGTTATAAGAACCAGGTTCAATTAATGCGACATCTATCCCGAATGGTTTTACTTCTAAGCGAAGAGATTCACTCCAGCCTTCTAATGCATATTTTGAAGAAACATAAGGGGATAGACCAGGGAATCCAACTTGTCCGCTAATGCTGCTTATATTAATGATTTTTCCGCTTTTTTGTTTACGCATATAAGGTAAGACGAGTTGCGTGATTGATATAGCTCCGAAAAGGTTCGTTTCAAATTGTTTACGGTATTCTTCAGTTGGAATTTCTTCTACAAAGCCACCATTTGCATATCCTGCATTATTTATGAGCAGATCTACTCTGTTTATTTCTTCTAAAAATAATTGGAAGCTATGTATGGAATTTTGGTCTGTTACATCTAATTGTTGTACTTTTATATTATGTTGTAAGTTAAGTACAGTAGCTTGAGATATTAAGTTTATTTGTTTATCAATATTTCGCATAGTAGCGATAACAAAATAATCTTTTTTTGCTAATTCAAGAGTTGTTAATAGTCCGAATCCACTTGATGCTCCTGTAATAACCGCAATTTTTTTATTCATTGTCCGCTCGCTTTCTTTTTCTTTTATCATAACGAGTAATAAGGAGAAAATCTATTACTCTTACATATAGTTTCTATACATATATTCGTTATGATAGAAATTTGTGTTATTCCTATATTCTATGGGGCTATATACGGATTAAGTGTTTTCAAATTCTTTATTTGCATATGTATGGAAATGGTTCTAAAAAGGGAATTTTGTGGACTCAGCGTATATAGAGAAGTAAGCATTATATAAATTAATGAAACGGGGGAAGAAAAATGGTCCATGTGAAAGATATATTAGCAGATCAGTTATTAGCAAATGCGAATGATCCGAGTTGGTATATTCCATTTTCAGATGCAGTAAAAGATTTATCTGAGAGAGAAGCTTTCTGGAAGCCGAATGAAGAGAGTAATAGTATAGCTGAAATTGTACAACATTTACTGTATTGGAACTCGACGTGGCAAACAAGGTATAAAGAATCAAATGTTAATGCCGTGCCCGCTATCGGTGATAATGACAAAAGTTTTATGCTTTCAGATAATCAAACATTTGAAGAGTTAAGAGAAAAACTACTAGAGAAATTGTTACAATGGCAAAATCTCATAAATGAAGACAAGGTTGAAAGTGATGTAATTGGATTTCCTGTATGTGCGAAGTGGTGGGAAGTGATAAGTAATGTAACTACTCATAATGCTTATCATATAGGTCAAATTATTTACATTCGGAAATTACAGAAGAGTTTTGATAGTGAATAAGGTAAGGATTCTCTAACAGAGTGAACAAAAGTGGACAAAACGAGACAGCTGTCTCGTTTTGTCCACTTTTTATTTTTAAAGGAAAGAGAAAACCTATTAAACCAAGGTTTATAGTTTAATCGAAATGCTTCGTTACTTTTTGATTTCACTCGCTGAAGTAATATTTATTCTTGTTCTTTGTTGTTGTAATCATTCTAAACGGAATATTATCAACTGTACATTTCCTTTTAAAAAAACATTTATTAGAATGATATATTAAATAGATTAACTTCTTTTTCTGGATATAAATATATTTTAGGAGAGATTTCATTGAAATATTTCACAAAAGATTGGTATAAAGAAATGCAAGTTTCAGGATTTGTAAATTTCATAGAATCAATGGAAGAATGGGAAGAGATGGAGCAGGATTATATACAAAGTTTAAAAGATGATGTAGAAGAAAGGAAAGAAGATTTATTAAAGTTTCTTACTGTATCACTACACCCGTATATTCATAACAATACAATTAATTCGGAATACCCATCGGATAAATTAAAGAAACTTATGCAAGAGTGGACAGATGATTATGAGAAAAGAATGACTCATTTAGATCAATCATACATAAAGCACTTTAATTCTATTAAGAAAAATCTCCCACCAAATGTCGTTCAATTACACGAGTTCTCTCTACATGATAGTGTGATTCTTTCATTGGAGTGGAAATCAAAAGATGTATTAACCATAATTTTGGATTGTAGTGGTACTTTTAGCGATTTCGATAAACTTCAAGTAACTTTTACAGGTGTGAAGAAATGTTCTATGCCGAAAAATTTTGAAGGTGCTTGGTGGCTTTATCATGAATTAGATCTTAATGGAGATGGATTTGAATTGGGTGTTTTATATGATTGTCCGTTTTTGGAAGTAACGATTTGTGCAGAAGATTTACAGATTGAAAAGGAATAATCCTGTATGGTGCATTGCAAATGTTTGACACGATAAAAAAATAATAAAAAGAATGTGGTATCTTTAAATTGGATTTTAAGGGGGAGTATAAAAAGAACAGTCTTAAATGACTGGTCTTTTTATTTAGATACTAAATTATCAAGCTTCCAATATGTATTTGTTAATGGAGCAGCTTTACTATCTATATACAAATACATGTTATTTAAGTCTTTAGGCGAAGTTTTCATTTCAAATACAACGTCAGTAGTTAAAGAGAATTCGAGTGGAACATTTTTATATTTCTCATCATCTACTGGATGAACTTCACCTTCATATTTTTGACCAGTTTTTTCATCTTTTATGAAATATTTTATTTCTGAAAGGTCAATAGTTTGTCCGTCGGCTCGAACATTATTAATCATAACACGAGTTGTAAGGCGCCACTCTTTGTCTATTTTTTCAAATTTTGCATTTTCAACTGTTGCTCTATAGTATTCGTTTTTAACAATTTCCCCATAGTGCATTGCGTTCTTTTCGAGAGCGCTCTTTTCTTGTTTTGGTGTTGCACTTGCATTACATCCTGCCATTATCCCTGTAAATAATAGTGCTGTACAAGTTACTTTAATTAAAGATTTCATAGTAATTCCTTTCTGTATTAAAAAGTAAAGCATAGGAATAATTTTACATCATAAGGAAAATAAATGGAAGTCTTTTTGTGGAATATGCAAATATGCATTTATCTAGAATTCGTATTATTGAACATAATAATTTAAAGAATATTAGAAAAAACTTGCATAAAGCAGAAGGAATAAGAATGAGAAATATTGTAAAGCAGAAAATAACTGCATATAATTAAACATAAATGCTAATTTTCTGAATCTTAGATAGCGAGAGGTGATAACATGTTCACTGAAGAGCGTAGAGAGAAAATTTTAGAGCTACTTAAGAAAGATGGAAGAGTAATCGCAAAAGATCTTGCTGAAATATTCGATATGTCTATCGATTCTATAAGAAGAGATTTGTCTATTATGGAGAAGGATGGTTTATTAAAAAGAACGCATGGAGGGGCAGTAGAGTTTGCTCGAGTGAGGAACTTAGCGGAGACACCATCTAAACGTTGTAGTAATAGTTCTATATATGAAGACGCAATTGCGAAAATCGCAGCTTCATATATACAAGAAGGTTATGCAATATTTATTGGCGGCGCTACTATTCATTACGCCATGTTAAAATTTTTACCCGAAATATCATTTACAGTTATTACGAATTCAATCGAAATAGCTTGTAAGTTGCGGGAATGTAAGAACATTGATACATATTTAATTGGTGGCAAGGTAAAGCCTTCAGGAAATATGACGGATACACTTGCCTCAGAATTGATTAATAGTTTTACTATTGATCTTTATTTCTCTACAGGTGGCGGCATTTCATTAAAGGGTATAAGTACTGCAACACCGGAAGTTGCTTATTTCGGAAAAACAGTAAGCAAAATTGCTCGAAAAAATATTTGTTTAGCACCCCATAATAAACTTGGAATTGATTGTTTTATAAAAGGGGAATCCCTTAAAGAAATTGATCTTATTATAACAGATGAAGAAGCTCGTAAAGAAGTAATTCAAGAGTTAGAGAGGCAGGGTAATAAAATAGTAATAGCTCAATCTACTATATAACAAAAGGAGTTTACTATGATTATAAAAGAGCAAAAGTTTAGTATAAATGGACTTGAGTATACGATTCGCTCTGCAATAAAGCAAGATGCAGAACAGTTATCGAAAATAAGAGTACAAATCGACGGAGAAACTGAAAATATGGATAGGGAACAAGGTGAGGGATTTATAGATACGAAAGGATTTCAGGGAATAATAGAAACGGATAGTGAAAAAACAAAAAATCTCTTTTTAGTTGCGGAAGTGCATAACCGTATCGTTGGATTTTCAAGATGTGAGGGATCCGATTTAAACAGATTGTCTCATAAAGTAGAGTTTGGTGTTTGTATTTTAAAAGAGTTTTGGGGATACAGGATTGGTAAGGAATTTTTACAAGAATCAATTAGTTGGGTTGACACAAATGAAGTAAAAAAGATAGTGTTACAAGTGTTAGAAACAAACGAGAAAGCTATTCAGCTTTATGAAAAGTTTGTATTTGGAGTAGAGGGCGTTCTAAAAAATGATAAGAGGCTGTCGGACGGTAAGTATTACAATACGGTTATCATGGGCAGATTTAATGATACTTCTCATAAAAGAGGTGAAGAAATATGTTTTACAGAAGAAAATATTATAAAGTGAAAAATAAATTTATCGAAATTTTTAATAACCATTTCAATGATACAAATTTACCGAATCAATTAAAATATGGTTCCCGTTTAATTGGGCGTTGGATGAAAGATAACAATGATGGTACGACTGAAGTGTTTGCTATATGGGAATATGATAGTTATGAAGATTATGTAGAAATTGAAGCGGAAATTAAAAATGATGAGGTGCACGTGAAAAGAATACATGAATGGTATGAAAAACATGGCGGGAAAGAATATGTTTTAAACGAGTATATATTAGAGATGAAAAATGAGGAGTTACGATGTACTGTAAAGAGGTAGAGGAGGAATTTTAGTGGGAATTAAAATGAAATTATATATTAGCCTAGCATCTACTATTTTATTTATGGTCGCGGTAGTAATATTCTTTTTTAATAACAATCCGATAAAGTGGTTTTGGTTTTGTATTTTACTAGGATCAATAATACAAAATATAGTTTTATTTAAAAAATATAAAGAAATTCATTAAGATATTCAAAGTAATAAAATAGTTGTGTTGTCTTTCTAATTGTGTTGAAAACGCTATTTCTCATGTTCGGTTGAGTTGTTACATCCGTATATGCTTGCTTCAATTGCCTATACGATTGAACGTGAGTGTAGCATTCAAATACATCAAAACGAACTACATTTAATTCACCGCACTTTAGATGTAATTGATAGTGATAAACAAGTTGTTATTTGTAATCAATTTTCACAGCATAAATGGTCAGGAAATATAAGGGAATTATTAAATATACTAGAACGTATTTACATTTTGTCGCAAGGACGGGAAATATGCGAAAAACAAATATCATTTTTATTACAAACGATGATGGGAAAGCAAAAACAACTTGAGTTGCAAGCTGAAAATAAAGAGGAGCATACGCTGAATTTTCGTGAAAAAATACAGTGCGATAGCATGATTGAAGCATTACAAAAGACGAATGGGAATGTATCTTTAGCTGCAAAGTTATTAGATGTGCCTCGGAGTACGTTTTATAAGCGAATGCAAAAATTTAGGCTATAAAAGTAGATTTTTGTAATCTACTTTTTCTTTATGTGCTCAATTTCTGTCGGAATGTGCGCTTACCAGGGAAATAATAGAATAGTTAGAAAAAAGATTCCCTAAAGGAGGTTAGTAAGTGAAGTATATTGAAGTTGGGATCGGAAATAGATGGTTCGTTCGGACGGAAACGGAGAATAAGGATGGGACTGAATTTGAGGAACGAGGAATTGTAAAACCCATTTACTTTGAGTCTTTATATGTACGAGTTTGGTTTCGAAAAACGTGTTTTATTTTTGATACGAAAGAAGGTTTTAAGAAAGTAAGAAAAAGTAGAGATGAGTATAAGTTTATTGTTGGAATTGTCAGTAGGTTAAAACAATAGAATAAAACAGGGTGTGTTCTTATGATTAGAATTATCACCTTCATACTCGCAATTATTGTATTGGGCTATTCCATTTATAGTTGGAATGATGATTCAAAGCAAAGTATACTCATTTTACAATTACTATTAGGTTTTATGCTTGCTAGTATGGGGATACAAAACGTTAAGAAGGATGAAAAAGAGAATAAGAATATGGGGCTTTTGCTTTTACTTACATCTCTATTTTGTATCATTATATCGTTCATAAAATATTTTAAATAAACCATTACTTAACATATTGAGTATTGGTTTATTTTTTTGAAGGTTTCTCATTAAAAATTTCAGTATTTATCAAAGGAGAGAAAATCAAATGCCGATGTCATTATATTATAAAAGACTTCGTGAAAAATTAGGATCTGAACTAATTTTTATGCCGAGTATAGCTGCTGTTATTAAAAACGAGCAGGGGGAAATCTTATTTCAATATCCTGGAGGAGAATACTGGAGTTTGCCAGCAGGGGCAATCGAACCAGGAGAAACACCAGAAGAAGCGGTTGTTAGAGAAGTGTGGGAAGAAACAGGATTGAAAGTAAAAGTGAAAAAGGAAAAAGGGGTATTTGGAGGGAAAGAATTTCGTCATACATATTCGAATGGAGATCAAGTAGAATATATTGTTATTGTATTTGAGTGTGAAGTTGTCGGGGGAGAGTTGAAAGCGATAGATGAAGAAACCTTAAAACTACAATATTTCCCCTTATCTGAAAAGCCACCATTAGCATTATCGTATCCCGATAAAATATTTTTATAGATGTAAAATAGCACCCCTTATTAATAAGGGGTGTGCTATTTATATAGCCCTGTCGTATACATCATTGTCAACGTATGTACAACTTCTTCTAAATCTAGTTTTTTATCATTTTGCACAATTGCCCAAAGAAACATTTCATTCATCGCAAACCAAGCGTGTGCTACAATCTCTTTATTTAATTCAGGGTGTGCCAATTTATTTTCTTGAGAGTAAGTAATATCCTGGGTAATACTTTTTATAAAGCGTTCGCGAATCTCATCCCATTTTTGACGTATCTCTTTTGATAACCCTATTGCTTCTTCCACAACTTGCAAAATAGCCCGTTCTTCTTCCGCCAGCTGCAAAAAGGCACGCACTTGATTTTGTATCATTTGTTGAGCTTCGGACTTTGTGTTAGGTGTGAACGAACGTTCAGCAATATCATAAAAGCGATTCATAACATCTTCCATCAAAATGATAAGGAGATCATCTTTGTTTTTAAAGTATACATATGCAGTTCCGTAACCAGTTTTCGCATGTTTAATAATTTGCGTGATTGTCGTTTTCTGAAATCCGTTATTTATAAAGATTGTGAAACCGGAATGTAATAGTTTCTTTTTGGTTTCTAAGGAGCGGTGTTTTCTTGTTGAAAGAGCAGAGTTTTTCAAAGAATCACCTCTTTATACTGAAATATCTGAAAATATAATTGTATTGTAAAAGAAATTTGTATATAAAGTCAACTGACATAATATCATTGACGTTATATCAACTTAAATGATATATTTCAATTAGTTAGAATAAAAAGAAAATTAAAAGAAGGTGACACCATGTATAAAGAACCATTTCAACCAACTTATGAGTATGCGCTTGAATGTGATAAACATGATGAACTGAAAGATTTTCAAACTGAATTTTATAAAAAAGAAGGAACAATATATTTAGATGGGAACTCATTAGGTTTACTTTCAAAAAGGGCAGAGAAATCGCTACTTACTTTGCTAGATTCATGGAAAGAATATGGAATTGATGGATGGACTGAAGGAGAACATCCTTGGTTCTTCTTATCAGAAAAGCTAGGGGAATTGACTGCACCTCTTATTGGATCTTTACCAGAAGAGACAATTGTAACCGGTTCCACGACGACGAATATTCATCAAGTAATCGCAACCTTCTATGAACCGAAAGGGATTCGTACAAAAATTCTTGCGGATGAATTAACGTTCCCGTCAGATATATACGCGCTTCAAAGTCAAATTCGTTTAAAAGGATTAGATCCAGATGAGCATCTAATTCAAGTGAAAAGTAGAGATGGTAGAACACTTTTAGAAGAAGATATTATACATGCGATGACTGATGATATCGCTTTAATTTTATTGCCTTCTGTACTATATAGAAGCGGACAAATTCTTGATATGAAGCGATTAACAACAGAAGCACATAAACGTGGTATTCATATCGGTTTTGACTTATGTCATTCAATAGGCTCCATTCCGCATCATTTTAAAGAATGGGATGTTGATTTCGCTGTATGGTGTAATTATAAATATTTAAACGCAGGGCCTGGTGGAGTTGCAGGATTATATGTGAATAAAAAACATTTTAATAGACTGCCAGGATTATCCGGTTGGTTTAGTTCTAGAAAAGATAAGCAGTTTGATATGGAACATTCATTAACTGCGGCAGACCATGCTGGAGCTTATCAAATAGGGACACCTCACGTATTAAGTACGGCGCCGTTAATCGGTTCACTTGAAATTTTTAAAGAAGCTGGCATTGAAAGGTTACGTGAAAAATCATTACATATTACGAGATACATGCTTAATTTAATTAAATATGAATTAAAAGATTTTGGATTTACAATTGGAAATCCGCTAGAGGATGAAAAACGAGGCGGGCATATTTATTTAGAACATGCTGAGGCGGCACGTATATGTAAAGCGTTAAAAGCAAATGGAGTGATTCCTGATTTTAGAGCTCCGAATGGAGTTAGACTTGCACCGGTTGCTTTATACAATACGTATGAGGAAGTATGGAACTCTGTACAAATTTTAAAGGAAATTATGAAAGAAGAAGAATATAAAAAGTTTGAAAATAAGCGAGAGGTTGTGGCATAAGCATGAAAACATCGCAGTGGATTGATATTTCGCAACCACTAAATAATGATATCGCAACGTGGCCAGGGGATACACCGTTCTCGTATGAAGTTTCATGGTCAAAAGAAGACAGTGGTTCAGTCAATGTCGGAAAGTTAACGATGAGTATTCATACTGGTACTCATATTGATGCACCTTTTCATTTCGATAATGACGGTAAGAAGGTGTTAGATCTAGATATAGACGTATATGTAGGTGCAGTACGAATTATCGATGTTTCAGGGTTGGAGAGTATCGGTAAAAAGGAATTAGAAACTATTAATTTAGAAGGTGTAGAACGATTATTATTACGTACATCCTCACACGGTAAAGCGCAAGAGTTTCCAGACGAAATCCCGTATTTACGTGCCGATATTGCCCCTTTTCTTTCAAGTAAAGGTATTCGTTTAATTGGGGTAGATGTACCTTCTGTTGATCCTTTAGATGATAAAGAACTAGCAGCGCATCATCAATTATTTAAACACGGAATTCATATTTTAGAAAATGTCGTACTAGATGACGTAGTAGATGGCGATTACGAACTTATTGCATTACCACTTGCATTAACAGATGCAGATGGAAGTCCAGTTCGCGCTGTTATTAGACCAATATAAATAGAAATGTTAAAAGGGGCGTTTGACTAATATGAAAGAAAACGAAAAAGTAATTATGGAAAAAGGGATTCACACGGACTTTAAGGAAAATATGACGTATGGAGAGTATTTACAATTAGATAGTTTACTATCTTCTCAAAAGAGATTGTCCGATCATCATGATGAAATGTTATTTATCGTCATTCACCAAGCGAGTGAACTTTGGATGAAGCTTATTTTACACGAATTGAACGCAGCAATTGAATCTATTAAAAATGATAAATTGGCACCAGCATTTAAAATGTTAGCACGTGTATCAAAAATTCAGTCACAAATTATTCAATCTTGGGATATTCTTGCGACATTAACGCCATCAGAATATATTGAGTTTCGCGATTCACTTGGTCAGGCCTCAGGTTTTCAATCGTATCAATATCGAATGATTGAGTATGCACTTGGCTATAAAACACCACATGCGTTAAAAATTTATGAAAAAGATCCAGAATTACATGCTCGTCTTCATAAAGCGCTTCATGCGCCAAGTTTGTATGACGTTGCGATACAAGCGCTTGTTAAAGAAGGTTTCCCAATTCATAAAGATGTGTTAAATCGTGATATTACACAGCCTTACGAAGAGGATGCAACTGTAGAAGCGGCTTGGATAGAAGTATATGCGGACGTTAAGAAATATTGGGATTTATATCAGCTTGCAGAGAAATTAATTGACATTGAAGATTGGCTACAACAATGGCGTTTCCGTCATATGAAAACGGTAGAACGTATTATTGGTCATAAAATGGGAACAGGTGGATCTTCTGGTGTATCTTATTTAAAGCGAGTGCTTGATCAACGTTTCTTCCCAGAGCTTTGGAGCGTTCGAACTAAGTTATAAAAAATAAAACCTGATAGCTACTAAAGCTGTCAGGTTTTATTTTTTATAGTTAATTTCGTGTATTAGACATTTTTGAAATTGTTGATAAGACTGGTTTTCAATTCGGCTTAAATGGCGGTAAGGAATGATTGTACAAGTTTTATTTGAATTAGGATATAAGAATTCAAATGTAGGTTGCTTCTGAAAAATGAAATCTTTTGAAAGGAAATTTAAGTTTTGTAATATTGAAATTAGGTTTATAAATGCTCTTTTTCCGTGTACTAGGATTATAGAGGGTTGTATTGTATGTAACATCTCAATAAATGGTTGTTTCACTTCTTCTATGACGTCTTTAGGTAATGCTCGCAATTCTTTTTCTTTTGATGTTGGATAAGAGAAAATATTAGTTTCGAACATTACTTCATTTGTTTCTGTAAAAACTTTTGTAACCAAATCATTAATTCTTTTCCGAGTTGGAGATTGTTTTCTTTTACCTTTCTTTACTCGTAGTGCTTCATAATAAGAGATAAAGTTTTTATGGGATAAAATTAAGTTTTGATATGCACTTTGCTTCAAATCGTCTATATGAATTGGAGTAGCTGGATTATATCCGACAAGAAATATGTTTGGATTTGTGTCATTGTTTGAATAGAGGCCAGGGCGTAAATACACGCCATTTATACTAGGATAACTATATTTTTTGATGATTTGGTTTAATTTATTTGTCATCATATAAAATCTCCTTTCTAAATTTAAACATACAATAAAAGCATGTGTTTTAATAGAGAAAGAAATATAAAATTGTATAAACCACAAATACTAAATAATCAAATGATCATTAAGATGGAGGAAGATTCTTTGAATTTCGAACAACTAGAAAATAAATTTAAAAAGAAAAAAGTTAATACATTCCTTGTTTATCAAAAGGGGGAATTAACGACTGAATACTATAAAACGATAGACTGTGCACATGACTTATATAAAATTAATTCAATTACAAAAAGTATCGTATCTATATTAATTGGTATCGCAATTGATAAAGGGTTAATAAACGATATACATACACCAATTACAACATGGATTCCAAATGTGCCAGAGGAAAAGAGAGAATTAACGCTTTATCATTTATTAACGATGACAACAGGAGAAGAGTGGAAAGAGTTTGGGAATGGGGTCGTTTTTCCAAATGACTTTGTGGATTCAGAAGACTGGATACAATTCATTATAGAAAAGCCGCTCATTGAAGAAATGGGTACAAAAATGAATTATAATTCAGGTTCTTCACATTTACTTAGTTATATTATCCAAGAAGAAACTGGTATGTCGACAGAGCAGTTTGCCAAAAAATATTTATTTGGGCCGCTAGACATTAAGGAATACGAGTGGCAACAAGACCCGCAAGGTGTATATGTCGGCGGATTCGGCATAAAAATGAAATCTATAGATTTATTAAAGGTCGGAAAATTATGTTTGCAGAATGGATATTGGCAGGGGAATGAAATTGTATCATCGAAATGGTTAGAAGATTCAAGGGAGGCACTATTTGAAACGTATGAACACGTCGGAGCATATGGATATCACTGGTGGGTATTAAATAACGAAAGATTTCACATACCGTATTGTATATATTTTGCTATGGGGTACGGAGGGCAATACATTATTATCATTCCGCAGTTAGAGCTCGTAGCTGTTATTAGTAGTCACATGCCCAAACGTGGACTCGTACCATTAAAGTTATTAATTGAGCATATAAAAGAGAATTCCAATCATAAATAAGAAGAGGAGGGATATGCGTTATGAAAAGTGCGAAAATGATAGCGATTTATAGGCTGTTTTTAAGTCTTCTAGCGTTTAGTGCACTTATTACTCAATTTGTTACAAGGGCACAAGTGAAACCGTTCAATCCAGTTAACTTTTTTAGTTTCTTCACAATTGAAAGTAATATTTTAGTGGCGATAATTCTACTTTTAAGCAGTTTTGGAACAGCCACATTCGGACGTTCGGAGCAGTTTGGAGTTCTTCGC
This sequence comes from Bacillus sp. LK2, assembly GCF_001043575.1. NCBI lineage: Bacteria > Bacillati > Bacillota > Bacilli > Caryophanales > Bacillaceae > Bacillus > Bacillus sp. LK2. The sequence continues at coordinate 37,702 of NZ_LDUK01000005.1, read as the reverse complement.
GGTGCGGCAACAGTATACATACTAACAACAGGACTCATTTATTTTTTGTTATTAAGAGGATTAGAAGAGTCACTTCAAACACCGATACCGTGGGTAAATACCGTGCTTCATTACATCATGCCGATTGCAATGATATTAGATTGGGTTATAAATCCACCAACGAAGACGATTACATGGAAACAGGCTGCGAGTTGGCTTGTTTTCCCGCTTTTATATGTTGTATATAGCTTAATACGTGGTCCATTTGTGAATTGGTACCCATATCCGTTTTTAGATCCGAGAATAGGTGGCTATGGTAGAGTGCTTTTATATAGTATCGGAATAGCTGTTGTCATTGGGGCTATATGTGGGTTGGTAAAAATGTTAGGAAATCGGTCGTTGAAGATAAAAAACAATCCTCCTTATTAAAGATTTTGTATATAAAGAAACCTCTGTCTGTATTAAAGATAGAGGTTTCTTTGTTTTACCGATTTGTTTTATGAAAGGACATCTTTAGAAACTTCTCTGTTTTCGTATCAAACTCTACATCAACAAAAACACCATATTCTTTTCCATCCTCACGTAGCCACAATTTAAACTTTTCCACTGTTATTTGTACAGTTTTTGGTTTTCTACCTATATGAAGGTAATCAATAATCTCTGCTTTTGGATATTGTTCTTTCGTTTTTTCAACGGCCAGTTTACCCCATTTTGCATATGGTGGTTGTGCGTGAACAATAGATGGACCAGTATATATATTTGCACAAGTTGTGATTAAAAAAATTATAAATGCTGTACGTGTAATGAATTGCTTCATAAATAAGCTCCTTTATTCTTTTTGTATATTGTTTACATATTTCTTTAAGCATATAAGTTTGGCTTTTTTTGTCTTCTTTACATAAAAGCGAGTGTTTTACAAAACATAACCATGAAATCATTTCCGTAATTAAGGAGGGAAATACATGCGTCAAAAAGCTGTTTTTAAGATAGTGATTTTGCTGGTCTTTATCGGGCTATCTGTAATGGTAAGTAGTATACAAATGAAAAATGTAGAAGCTTTTTCTAATCAAGTGATTCAAAGAGGAGCATCTGGAGAAGACGTCATTGAACTGCAATCTCGTTTGAAAAATAACGGATTTTATACAGGGAAAGTAGATGGTGTTTTCGGATGGGGTACATATTGGGCACTTCGGAATTTTCAAGAAAAATTCGGATTACCTGTTGATGGGTTAGCGGGTGCTAAAACGAAGCAAATGCTTGTAAAAGCAACGAAGTATGAAAAATCGACTGCTAATAAAGGTACTACAACTAATAAAGGGAATAGCGGTGGAGGTACACAAGAAAATAAGCCACCAAAAAGTACAGGGACAAATGTTCCAAACGGTTATTCTCAAAATGATATACAGCTAATGGCAAATGCTGTATACGGAGAATCACGTGGAGAGCCGTATTTAGGACAAGTAGCAGTAGCTGCGGTTATTTTAAACCGCGTCACAAGTGCATCATTCCCAAATACTATTTCAGGAGTAATCTTTGAACCGAGAGCCTTTACAGCAGTAGCAGATGGACAAATATATTTAACACCAAATGAAACAGCGAAAAAAGCTGTACTAGATGCGATCAATGGCTGGGATCCTACAGGAAATGCATTATATTATTTCAACCCAGATACCGCGACAAGTAAATGGATTTGGTCTCGTCCACAAATTAAAAAAATCGGTAAACATATTTTCTGTAAATAGAGCGGAGGTGGAAACATGTTACGAGGTATTATTATTGTATTGTTAACAGTAGGGGTAGTTGGAACGGGATATTGGGGCTATAAAGAGCATCAAGAGAAAAATGCAGTATTAATTAGAGCTGAAAACAGTTATCAGCGTGCGTTTCATGATTTAGCGTATGAGGTTGACTTATTACACGATAAAATTGGGACAACACTTGCGATGAATTCACGTTCATCTTTATCACCAGCGTTAGCAGATGTATGGCGTTTAACATCTGAAGCTCGTTCTGATGTAGGGCAACTACCATTAACATTAATGCCATTTAATAAAACGGAAGAATTTTTAGCGAATATCGGTGATTTCAGCTACCGTGCAGCGATTCGTGATTTAGAAAAAGAACCGTTAAATGATCAAGAGTATAAAACATTGCAAACCTTATATTCAAATGCAGGCAATATACAAGATGAACTAAGAAAAGTGCAACATCTTGTTTTGAAAAACAATCTGCGCTGGATGGATGTAGAAATGGCTCTTGCGTCAAATCGAGATCCAGCAGATAACACAATTATCGATGGATTAAATACCGTAGAAAAGAATGTAACATCATATTCGTCTACTAATTTCGGACCAACTTTTACAAGTGCACAAAAGAAGAAAAAGGGCGGATTTGAAGCAGAAGGGAAAGCAATTTCGAAAGAAGAAGCTGAAAAAATTGCTAGATCATTTTTAAATTTAAAAGGTAATGAAAAAGTAGAAGTTGAGAAAAGCGGAAAAGGTGCAAAAGAATCATTTTATAGTGTAAAGATTCAAGACCCAGCGACAAATAATGAGTTTTATATGGATATTACCGAGAAAGGTGGATATCCAATTTGGGTAATGAATAACCGAGAAATTAAAGAACAAAAAATTAGTTTAAATGATGCTGGAAGTAAAGGGTTAACATTTTTAAAGGATCACAAATTTACAAATATGGAGCTATTTGATAGTTCTCAATATGATAATATTGGTGTGTTTACGTACGTTGTAAATGAAAACGGAGTGCGTATGTATCCAGAAGCAATTCAAATGAAAATTGCTTTAGATGATGGATCGATTGTTGGGTTTTCAGCGAAGGAATATTTAGCATCACATCAAAAACGAACAATACCAAGTGCGAAGCTAACTGCTGCTGAGGCAAGGAAGAAAATTAATCCAGATGTAAAAGTAATGGAAGAGCGAAAAGCTTTAGTAGTAAATGACTTGCATAATGAAGTACTTTGCTATGAGTTTGTTGGTACTTTAGGGAAAGATACGTACCAAATTTTTATTAACGCAAATAGCGGTGCAGAAGAAAAAGTGAAGAAGATGCAAGCTGTTGAAAAAATTTATGATTAAACATTTATGATAAAGTGGTGAAAATAATGAAAATCCTTATATATATGTTAATGCTTTGCTTCGTTATTACTGGCTGTAGCATTGGAAAAAAAGATAACCCTAATGAAAAGCCAGAACAAAAAAATGTCTCGATGAAAAATGTTAATTATACAAACAAATCAAATAAGCCGAATGAAAAAGCAGCTGATCATTTAGCATCATTAGCTGCAAGTATACCTGGTGTAAACGATGCGACAGCGGTAGTAGTTGGTAAGTATGCAGTTGTAGGTATTGATGTGAAGGCGAAACTTGATCGAACTCGTGTTGAGTCAATTAAGTATTCTGTTGCAGAAAGTTTGAAGAATGACCCAAATGGTGCTAATGCCGTTGTTGTAGCAGATGTTGATACGTATGAACGATTAAAACAAATAGGTAAGCAAATTAAAAAAGGTAAAACTGGTCAAGGTATACTTGATGAATTAGCAGCAATTGTTGGCCGAGTAATGCCACAAGTTCCAAACGATCTAATTGAAAATAGAGAAACGAATCCGATTAAAGATAACAATAAACAATTACCAAAAAATGAAGAACAAGAACTAAAAAAAGAACAAGAAGATCAATCAAATAATCATTTGAAAAAATAGTGAACATCCCGTACTAAACTGTACGGGATGTTCTTTATAAAATTAAATATTCAGTTTATTTTCCGGGGAAAATATGGTTTAATAATGAGGGGAGGGACAACCGTTATGATGAAAAAAAGCACACTCATATTTTGTAGTTTATGCATAGGTTTTAGTATGACAGCGTATGAACAGAAGAAAGAAGTGAAGAAGAAAACTGCTACTTCTTCTACTATAACGGAAAATATAAAGAAAGAGCCCATTAATATAAATCATTTTTCAAATATTAATGAAGGAATGACTTATTTAGAAGTGAAAGATTTAATCGGTTTTGAAGGGGAGTTACTCATAGAAGAAGGGGAAGAAGATTCTACACAAATTAAACAAATTTTTGCTTGGAAAGGTAGCGATCCAAAATCATTTGTTGAGATTACATTTTTGGATGGAAAGGTTCATTCCAAAACACAGCAAGGTTTAAGTTAATAACTTGAAGGAATGGGAGAGTTAAGCATGAACATACAAGCATTTACTTTACCAAGTGAACAAGTTCAATTCACATCGAATCCAGGAGAATTACTGGAGAAAGCAAAAAAATGATCGTACTAAAAATGTAGTTGTTATTTTAGACTATAACGGAGTACCTGTCGGTGTATTCGTATTACAAACTGGTGATATAGTACAGGAGTTCACAGATAATAATGATGCCATATTTTTAACTTCTTTTTCTATTAATCACAATAAACAAAGAAAAGGATATTCTAAAAAATCATTGGCTTTATTACAAGACTTTGTAAAATATTATTATCCAATTAAAAATGAAGTTATACTTGCTGTAAATAAAAAGAATATTCCAGTGCAAAAGTTATATGAAAAAGTTGGGTTTCAAGATAAAGGGTATAGAAGAATGGGACCGATTGGACAACAATTAATTTTTACATTTACCGATAACCAAATAATTTAAAAAGCTTACCCTTGAAAAATCATGCAGTAAGCTTTTTTGTTTGAGATATTGTCCATGCATGATATGTTAGAAGAATTAAAGCCAGTAGCCGAGAAATATGAAGGTGCAAAACAAACCGATTGTTATGCACTTAAATACGTGAGGGGGAATCATATGACAATTTATATTGCACTACTGCGGGGAATAAACGTAGGTGGACATAAAGTAATCAAAATGGCAGATTTGAAAAAAATGTTTGAATCAATTGGTGTAAAACAAGTGAAAACATATATTCAAAGTGGGAATGTAGTGTTTGAATCAGAGGAAGATATAAGTTATTTAAACGAACGTATTGAAAGTGAAATTAAGAACGTTTTTGATTTCGATGTTCCAGTCATGTTAAGAACAAATGATGAATTAATTAATATTATTAAAAAGTGTCCTTACGAAACCAATTCACTGTTAGAAGGTGAAAGTGTACATGTGGCCTTTTTAGCTAATCCACTTTCTGAAGAAGATAGTAAGCAGTTACTTATGTATAAAAGTGAAATAGAAGAATTCCAAATCGAAGGAAGAGTAGTGTATTTATTATTTAAGAAAAGCATACGGAATTCTAAATTAATGAATCAATTTCAAAGATTTCATACGCCAGCTACAGTAAGGAACTGGCGTACTGTGAATAAGTTAAAAGCAATAGCTGAGGAGATGTAAATATAAAAAGATGAGGTTTTCTTTATTTAGAAAACCTCATCTTTTTATTTATATTGTTTTGCGATAATGAGTTCAACGATAGGATAAATAAAGAATGAAGAGCAAAGTGCGATAAAAAGAGGAAGGTTTCTAACCCCATCTAAATTAGCCCCCATAGAAAACCCTTCCGAGAAGAGTAATATAAGGAACATTACAACTACAAGCACAAAATACGAGATTTTAAAGCTTTTATATGTAATTTGTTGGCCCATCTCATCTTGACTTTCTTCTGATACTCCGTTTGGATCTCCCCATGTAATATGATTAATTAAATTACTAAGTATTAAAGAAGTAGCGAAAATCGTCCCGCCTAAAATTGAACCTTCAGTTATGTATTTGTATGTGCCATGTACAAGTATTGCAATTAACGCTAAAACAATGATTATAAAAATAGTTTTTTTAGTATTCAATAAATGATTGCACCTCCACGAATGTAAAAAACTCTTTACAACTATAGTATAAAATTGGGAAACTTTCATGTCAAACACTTTTTACACAAGATATGTAAGCATATAATATTTTGTTTTTATGATAAATAAAAAATTACATTACATTTGAATGTAAAAGAATAGGCTCGCATATATTTGGAAGGGATGTCAGATTAAATTAGGGGGTAGTTATGTCTATTCTTTTGAAAGCTGGTGCAGATGCAGGAAATAACGGTTTGAAGTTAATGGTGAAAGGGCAGGACCCTATTTTTATTCCGAGTATTTATTCTTTATATATAGGTGAGCCTACAGGATTGTTGGATGAGGAAGATGTTTCATTAACCGAATTAGAGAATCATATTGATGTGACCATTAGTTCTCCATCGCTAATGCTAAATAACGTACGGTACATCGTTGGAGAAAAAGTGATTGAAGATCAATTAAAAGGTACTGAAGTGGAGAAAAAATCAAATAAATCGACTGATGAATTAATGGTTATTACAATCCTTTCGGGTTTAGCTATAAGCGCTATGCGTCAAAGTCCAACTTCAAGTCATATTAATATTCGTTATGATTTATCTGTTGCTCTTCCTATGCAACTAATTACACAAGAAATTGCTGCTGAAAATGCGAAACGTTATATGGGAAATCATAAGGTTGTTTTTCATTATCCGAACGGACGCGATGTTACAATTAATGTTTCTATTGAGTTCTGTAAGTGCCTACCTGAAGGCGCGTCTGGAACGTGGGGCATTGTATACGATGAAGAAGGAAATGTAGTGAAACATAAAATCGAATGTGAACAAAATAAAGTGTCTGAAATTGATTTTGTAGATAAAACATTATTATCATTTGATATTGGCGCGGGGACGACAGAAGAGGTTGTTTCGTTAGGTGTAAACTTTAGACCGCAATTAAGTAAGGGATTATCATACGGCGTAAAAGAAACTTTACTACAAATCATTACGAGATGGAATAGGAAGTACCCTACGAAAACGATTGATAGTATTACAGAATTTAATCAAATTTATTTGAGTGAAAAACACCCAAGAAATCCATTGCTAGTTGAGGAATCGCAACCAGCACTTTTAGGTTTAGCAGCACGTGTCGCAACAGATATTATTAACAAAATTGATGATATGAAAGACGATCCATATGTATTTATTTATGGTGGGGGCGCAGTTATTATTAAAAATAGCTTGAAAATGATTTTAAAACAAAAAGGACGCTTGAAAAATGTAATTTTTGTAGATAACCCGTTATTTACAAATGCACGTGGGTTATTAGTATATACATGTTCGCCAAAGTATAGAGAGCATAAGCAAAAAGAGTTAGGGTTTACAAACTTAACGATAAGTTAGTTGGTGGAAGTATGCGATCTAGGCGATATAAACGTGGTGATCGAGTGAAACTTAATATTAATAAATCAGTATCGCCTGAAATGATTGCTTGGCTTAATAAACAGTCCAACCCAACTAATTTCTTTTTCTTTGCAGCCCAGCAATTATTTAAGCAGGTAGGAGATATTGATGTGTCAAAAACTTTGACTAACAGCTATGTTTTTTCTTTGTATGCTGATCCTTCGCCGCTATTAAAGGTTGAAGTGAATCCTTTTAAAAATATACCAGTTGATAACAATAAATCTACTGAAAGTATAAAAAAAAAATCGTGGGAATCTGTTGATCAATTAGATTGCCCATTCTTTTAAACATAGAAAATCATAGGTATAGCCCATCACTATACATACGGATGCAGTGATGGGTTTTTGTTTTTATTGCATAAAAAAGTGACGCAATGTAATTTGCGTCACTTTTAATAGGTGTTTTTATTCTATAGTTTTGAATGTGCTTTAATAATTTCATCCCAGTCATCAGAATGAATCTCATGTCCTGCACCTTCAAGGGTTAATAGTTTTGAATTCGGAATTTCATTAATAAGTGCGAGACCATGTTCAAATGGTAGTGCGGTATCGTCTGTACCGTGAATTACTAATGTAGGTACTTGTATCAATTGAAGTACACCTTCATACGAATCATCACCTTTAAGAAGAGCATGATTAAACATACTTAATAAATTATTAGCTCGCTCTATTTCTTGTTTTACTTGTTGATAAACCCTTTGTTTATCAAATAGACGTTTTGATCCACAGAGTAGACTAGAGCCTGAAACTAAGTATTCTGCGACATCATTTTGATTTGTCCAGTCTATATTTACGCTATTAGCATGATGTGTTAAAATTCTTTCGTCCATTGGAGGTAAATCGCGAGTGTTATTATCAGATCCAATAACACTCGTCGCTAATAGGGTTAATGTTAAAATTCTGTCAGGATGTTTTACTACAGCGATTTGAGCAATCATACCTCCTAATGACATGCCCAAAAGGTGTGCCTTGTCAATATGATACGCATCGAGTACCCCAATGGCATCTTCAGCCATGTCTGCTACAGTGTAATTGGAAGTCCCAGGCTCATATGTAAAAGAGCGCCCAACATCACGGTTATCATAGCGAATGACAAATCTTCCTGTACTAGCCAACCGTTCACAAAATTCTTCATCCCAATAAACCATTGAGCATGTAGCCCCCATAATTAATAAAGTTGTTGGGTCATTAGGGTTACCAAAGCTTTCTGTACATATATCAATACCATTTATTTTGAAAATTTTCTCGCTCATAGTTTTCTCTCCATTTCATTTAAAGGTAATTAACATATAAAGAATAGCTCTGTGTGTATATTAAACATAAGGTTGCATGGATGCTGTTTATATTAGAAGAAGATTCTCTTATCTAAAAGATAAAAATTTTTGTGCAAAATTACATAAACAGTCCCTAAAGATATACTTATTGTCATTCCAAATAAAAAGTATTGATAAATAAATTTTGTTTCATCCGCTACAATTTGAAATTAATATAGGGGAAGAGTATGTACCTATTAACGATGCTAATCAATATTTATTTCATTCAGGTAAAAAGTATGATAACCCAGTTTTATTATATTTACATGGTGGACCTGGCAGTGTTGAATCTCTTTTTGCACATGCTTTTCAAGATAGATTAGAAGAGATGGGATCAACGTGGCGCGGGAAAGACCTTTATAAAAAATCGTGATAAATATCCTGCAATCGATTCCATGATAAAGGATTTATATGAAATTATTCAATACTTAAAGAGGAAATATAATAAAGAAAAGATAGTTTTACTGGGACGGTCATGGGGTACTGTATTAGGAAGTGTGTTTGTAAAACAGTATCCTGAAGAACTTACTTATTTTATTAATGTTGCACCAGTTATTTCAATGCTTGAAAATGAGCGTGTTGCTTATAAGAAAATGAAAGGATTAATTAAAAAGGCGAATGATAAAAAGTCTTTAAAAAAACTTGAAGTTATTGGAGATTATCCGGGTGAAAAGATAACATTTGATAATGAGTTTTTAAAGAAATGTATGAAAATACGAAAACTTCAAGGGAAATACGGATTAGCAGGTAAAAGTGATTTCCTGTATTTATAACTGCATTTAAAAGTCCTATCTTTAAGTTATCAGATCTTTTGGCACTTTCTAACATTCTAAAAGTGAATAGAAAAATTCTTGAATATTTACAAGACTTTAATTTAATGACTGAATTAGCAGACTATGAAGTGCCAATCTATTATATTTTAGGTGAAGATGACTGGCAAGCACCATATGTTATTGCTCAAGAATACTTTCCAAAAATAAAAGCTCCGTATAAACAATTATTTTTAATACCTAATGCTGGGCATAGAATTATGTTAGATCAACCAGACTTGTTTTTTGAGGTATTATCACAGATAAATATAATAGAACAAAACAGAGATAATTAGTAGCTTAGTTCAATAAATATGGAGTTAGTGAGACAAATACAAAAGAACTAGTAATGATTATTTATCATTATTAGTTCTTTTATATATATCATTTACGGACGACAAAAGTAATCGCATTTGTTTTAAGTTGAATGTGCTCTTCATTACGAACTATATTATATGCTAAGGTTTTTATTTCAACCTTTATTTCTTCCCAATCTCTATATATCTTTTTTAGTACATGCAACATTTCTTCAGTCGTTAGGTTAATTTCAATTAACGCATCTAGTTCTTCTCCTGTTTCTAAGTCTACTTCCCGAATGTTAGAGTTGACAATTAAACAAATAATACCGCCACTCTTTGTTCCGTTTTTTATAGCATGAAGTACTTTTTTAAAATCTTCTTCAGATTTGACATGCTCTAAGCTTGATACTGCAACGATGTAGTCATAACTATTAGGAGGAATATAGTAATTTTCGATTGCTGATTGCTCCGCTTTTATTACTTCAAATACACCATATTCTTTACTATAAACTTGTAACTTCGTTAAAGCCGAATCAAGTAAATCAACACAAGTAACAGTGCCGCCAGTATTCATGATTTTTTGTGCAATTGGAATACTGTTTCTACCAACACCAGAGCCAAGGTCAAGTACTTGCAGGGGGTTCTGTCCTTCAAAATAATCCATCAAATCCAAAACTGTTTTAACAGGTTTATAAAGCCATGATCCTGCTTCGAATAATTTGTATTGTTCATAGCATAAATCATGATATTTTTTCTCTTCTTGTCTTATGTAATCGATTCTGGTCATAGTGTTTCAGCTCCAATGTTTTCACAGCGAAATGAATATGTTGGACAACCTTTAACGTTCGTTTGAATTCGAAATATACCACCAGCATGTGGATACTGTTTTAATTCCTCATCCGTCATTCTTGTTCTGGCTGTTGTGATATATAAATCGGTTAAATTAGATCCTCCAAATGTACACGATGTTACATATAACGCAGGGATCGGAATGCTTAATATTTTTTCTCCAGTCAAGGGATTCCATCTAGTAATTTTCGAACCTCCCCAATGCGCAACCCATAAACAACCTTCTTCATCAATTGTCATACCATCGGGTAGACCGTCATTTTCAGGGAAGGTGATAACATCTGTTGGATTGCTAATTACACCAGTCTGTATGTCATAATGATAACGAACTACTTTTTTAGTAGGTGTATCAATAAAATAAAGGTATGTATAGTCAGGGGACCATGCTAGTCCGTTTGAAGTATTTACATGCGAAACTTTTTTCTCTACGCTGTAATTATTATTCAAACAATACAAGGAACCGGCCCCACTTATACCATATAAGTCAGTAGTACCTGCCCAAAAACGACCAGCTGGGTCGCATTTCCCGTCATTAAAACGATTTTTTAATAAATTTGGTTCGGGGTCATAAATATGTGTAAGCTTTTCTGTATTTAGATTAAGAGAATAAAAGCCTCTTTCCATAGCTAAAAGTACTACATTATCTAAATATGGAACAACACAACCAATTTGCTGGTCGAGGGTTATCACTCTGTTCGTATTATTAGCAGGATTATAAAGGTATAACTTCTTCTCGATAATATCAACCCAATATAATATTTGTTTCTTCTCATTCCAGCAAGGCCCTTCACCTAAACAAGCCTTAGCATCTACGACTAATTCAATACTTCTGTACACTATGTTTCACCTCGATTTATTAAAAGATACATATAAAGTTCGATAAAAATGGAGGTAAACCTTTTGTTAGATTGGAATAAAGATGTACTATGAAAAAAGAAGACCTTCTCAAGTAACTTGAAAATAGCATATAACTGTGGGGAGAAATAGACATATGATGTTTTATGAGATCTGTTGTTTTTCTTGTAAAAATGTATTTCGAGTATATGAAGGAAGTGAAAAGTATAAGCGATTTAAAGAGAAACCGAAAGGGGCATATTGTTGTGATGAGTGTAGCCACAAAATTCAATTAGAAGCAATAAAAAATTTTTTTAGATAAGGGAAAATATGTGTTATCAATTTTTGTTCAGAAAAATTTGACAAAACATATGTTATAAATTATCATATGAAAAAAACTTATATATAAATTGGCGTTGAAGAGAAGAGTAGTTAAGAAAGAATACATACAGAGAGCTTCGGTAGCTGAGAAGGAGCGGTAAACATCTTAATGAAAAAAGACTTGGAGCTGCGCAAGGAACTAATTTATTTAGGGATGGTGCGACGGGTTCTCCCGTTATAGAGATAGGGTATAAGCATATTTTGCCGTACCTGAAGAGGTTAATATGGTGACGTATTAACAAACTGAGGTGGTATCGCGAAGCTAATAACTCTCGTCCTCAAGATGAATAATCTTGGGGGTGGGAGTTTTTTTATTGCATAAAAATGAAAATGTGAAAACAAAAATACAATTGAGGTGAGTAACATATGCATTGGGCGTATGAAGTAGCACATGAATTAATTAGAAAACATCCAAACAAAGAAACTTTTGTTTGTGCATCTGGAATTAGTCCATCTGGTTCGGTTCATATTGGGAACTTTCGTGAAATAGTAACGACTTATTTCGTTGTTAGGGCGCTTCAAGATTTAGGGAAAAAGACTCGTTTTATATTTTCATGGGATGATTACGACAGGTTCAGAAAAGTCCCAAAAAATATTGATCCATCTTTTGCAAGGTATATTGGTTTGCCATACTGTGATATTCCAGATCCGTTTGGGGGTCATAATTCATATGCAGAGCATTTTGAAAAAGAATTTGAGAAATCGCTCCAAGCATTTGGGATTGAAGTGGAATTCATTTATCAACACGCTGAGTATAGAAGGGGAAGGTATAACGGAAACATATTAGAGTCTCTGTATAAAAGAAAAGAAATATATGATATTTTAATGGATTTTAAAACAGGCGTACACCGCGAGGAAGATAGAGAAAACTTTTATCCAGTTACGTTATATTGCGAGAGATGCGGGAAAGATGCAACAACTATTATACATTTTGATGAAGTATTAAAAACAGTAAGGTATAAATGTGAATGTGGAAATCAAAATGAATTATCAGTATTAAATACAAATAAAATGAAACTGAATTGGAAAATCGATTGGCCAATGAGATGGATGATAGAGGATGTTATTTTCGAGCCAGGTGGAAGAGACCATTCATCGGAAACGGGTAGTTATAATGTATCTAAAGAAATTGCAAGGAAAGTATTCAATCGTGAGGCTCCTCATTACGTTGCTTATGATTTCATTGGAATTAAAGGTAATCATGAAAAAATGTCCAGTTCTTCAGGGAATAGTATTACACCTAACGACTTATTAAAAGTGTATTTACCAGAAGTGATTCTTTTTATGTTTGCAAAATATAAGCCAGGCGCAGCTTTTCATATCGGACTGGATGAAGATGTGATTCGAAATTATACAGAGTATGAACGATTGAAGGACAGTTATGAAAATAAAACGCTCAAAAATGAAGATTTATTTGATGCAATTAAACTTTCTAGAGTAGATAGTCGATTTAAAGAATATCCAAAGTTTAATCAAGTAGCAGGAACTTTACCGTTATTAAATTTTGATTCAACTATTTTACAAGGTATATTAGAAAAGATAGATAGGAGTTATGCATTACCTGAAATGATTGCGATATGTAATCGTGCAGAGTATTGGATAAGAAACTTTCAATCTGAAAAATTGATTACGGTAAATCAAGAGAAAAATACAGAGTTTTATAATACATTAGAAGATAGGCAGAAAAAATGGGTAGTAGAAGTTTGTGAAGTACTTCGTTCTAATAACGATCATTCTAACCTAATGGAACAATTGTATCCAATTTGTCATCATGAAAATAAAAAAATAATGAAAGAAAATCAAAAACAATTGTTTATTATTATATATAGGCTCATTATGAATCAATCAAGTGGCGCGTATACCACTACTTATACATGTTGTCGGAGTTGAAAAATTTGTCTCATTATTAGATTTCTAGAGTCAGATACAAAAACAACGCAAGTACTTATAAAGATAAGTACTTGCGTTGCTAAATATATCTCTACCTTGAATACATTTTTGGACATTCATCCCCATTCGGTTCATAAAAACAATGGCTTTTAAATTGCCCAGCAAACGGCTGATTATACCACTCGGGCGGGCAAGCTCCGACTGGACGAAAATACCAAAGAGCCCATCTTGCTGGCCAGCGCCATTCACCTTGTAAAACTCGTCTTGCGATTTCTTTTTCTGAGTCACGAGCACGTTGATAAAAGTATCCGTATTGAACCGCTTCAAATCCGCCAGGGCTTTGATACACAGCATCGCGTACTGTACGGATCTGTTTGAAATCTAAGCAATCACAAAATACACGGTTTACTACAACACATCCAACAAGTTGTTCTCCTTGTCGACCTTCGCCTTCAGCTTCAGCACGTATTAAACGTGCAAGTAATTCAACGTCACTTTCGTTGTATGGAATAAGGGGCATAGTGATACCACCTTTCTTTACCTGTTATAGTAAAGAGTGTATGTTTCAAAATGAGCTAAGTGCTTTTTTCTTTAAAATTACTACTAATTTTAAAAAGGAGCTTATACGGTTAAAAGCTAATTATTATATAGAAGATAAAAATGAAAAAGGAGAGGTACTATGCATCGTATTCATAAAGACCATATCATTTACGCAATGTCTCCACATAATGAGCCATGTATGGAAGTAGAGCCTGGGAGCAGGATTATATTTGAAACGTACGACTGCTTTGAAAATCAAATTGATTCTGAAGATGTTGTGTTTCAAGAACTAGATTGGAATCGAATTAATCCAGCGACTGGACCTGTATATATTAAAGACGCAGAACCTGGTGATATATTAGTCGTAACGATTGAAAATATTAAAATTGCAGAGCAGGGTGTTTTAACTACAGGTGTGAACCTTGGTGTAATGGGTGATGAGCTAAATGAAAATACTGTGAAAATTGTCCCAATACATAATAAACATGTTGTATTTTCAAATGAACTACAAATTCCAATTAATCCAATGATTGGTGTAATTGGTACTGCACCGAAAGAAGAGAGTATTTCATGTGGCACTCCACATGATCACGGCGGGAATATGGATTGTAAAGAGATAAAAGAAGGAACAACATTATTATTACCTGTAAATGTTCCAGGTGCTCTTTTAGCATTAGGTGATTTACACGCTGTAATGGGTGATGGCGAAATTGGTGTTAGTGGGGTGGAAGTTGCTGGAGAGGTAACTGTAACAGTTCAAACTATAAAAGGAAAGAAATGGCCACTACCAATGGCTATCCAAAAAGAAAAAATAATGACGATTGCTTCAGAGAAATTGTTAGATGATGCAGCTAGTCGCGCCGTACATAATATGGTGACATTTTTACATGAAGAATTAGAAATGCCTAAAGCTGATGCAACTCTTTTATTATCAGCAGCAGGTAATTTAAAAGTTTGCCAAGTTGTGGATCCGTTGAAAACGGCGCGGATGGAACTAGGGATGGATTATGTGGAGAAACTGGGATTTACTTTGATTAAATTTCATATTAAATAAGAAAAAATAGAAAAAGGATACTTTGGTATAAAAGCATCCTTTTTTAATTTACGGATTTAATGAAAAGAGATAGTATTTATTTTGTATAATTGTATATGAGATTGTGGATCGAAAAGGAGTTAAAAAATGATTAAAATTATGATTGTAGAAGATGATATGAAAATTGCGGAGCTATTATCAACTTATGTTGCGAAATATGGTTACCAAGGAATTATTGTATCGGATTTTCAAAATGTGTTAGACATATTTTTAGAAGAACAACCAGAGTTAGTTTTATTAGATATTAATTTACCAAGTTTTGATGGATACTATTGGTGTCGTCAAATTCGTGCGGTTTCTACATGTCCGATTTTATTTATCTCGGCCCGTGAAGGTACTATGGATCAAGTTATGGCGTTAGAAAATGGTGGCGATGATTTTATTCCGAAGCCTTTCCATTATGAAGTTGTAATGGCGAAAATTCGCAGTCATTTAAGACGTGCTTATGGAGATTATGCACCGAAACTAGAAGAACGAATGGTTGAGCAACAAGGTCTTTGTTTATATCCCGAAAGACTTGTATTAAAACTTAGAAACCAAGAGATTGATATAACGAGAAACGAAGCCATTTTATTAGAAATGTTAATGAAAAATTATCCGCGCGTTGTGAGTAGAGAAGTGTTACTTAATAAATTATGGGATAGTGAATCCTATGTTGATGATAATACATTAAGTGTAAATACAACACGTGTACGTAAAAAGTTAAAAACGTTACATATTGAAGGAGCAATTGAAACGATTCGTAGTGTTGGATATAGACTGCATTTTACTTGGGGAAATGGTATGGAAAAATGATAAGGCTATTTATACGTGATCATATACCACTTATATGTTTTACTGTTTTCCAACTCCTAGCCATATTCCTTGTATATTGGTTTGATGGGCATAATCATATTACAACGGCATTATATGCAATGTTCTTAGGTGCTTTTTTTATGGTAAGTTATATATTATTTCGTTATTTTACACATCGATCTTTTTATGAACGGTTAGCAAATCCGATGCAATCTTTGGATGAATCTGTTCAAAAATCTGATTTTACAGTTTTATCTACTGCTCTCCAAGATCTGCTCGAGGTGCAATATCGCCATTATCAAAATCAGCTGCAATTACAAGAGAGAAAAAATAATGATCATTTAACCTTTATGAATCAGTGGATTCATCAAATGAAAACACCTTTATCTGTAATAGAATTAATTACACAGGATGAAGTGGATTCGCGTTTTGAAAGTATTAATGAGGAAACAGATAGATTGAAAAAGGGGTTAGAGATGGCTCTGTATGTCGCACGTTTAGAAGCATTTACACAAGATTTTTATGTTGAAAGAGTACAATTACATAAAATAGTGAATGATTCTGTACATGAACATAAACGCTTCTTTATCCGGAATTTTGTATATCCAGAGCTTGAAATTGATAAGGGTATTATTGTAGAAAGTGATGCGAAATGGTTACAATTTTTAATTGGACAAATTATATCGAATGCAATTAAATATTCATCAGGCAGTAGAGAAAAGATTAAAGTAAAAGCATGTAAGGAAGGTAATACAGTTGTACTTGAAATTATCGATAGTGGCGTAGGGATACCGAAGCAAGACTTACCAAGAGTATTTAAACCTTTCTTTACAGGAGAAAACGGTAGAGATTTTAAAGAATCAACTGGAATGGGACTATATCTTGTATATGAAATTACAAAACAATTAGGACATAGTGTAGAGATACATTCAAAAGTTGGTAAAGGTACCGTTGTACGAATTAAATTTTGTAATGTGTAAAAAGTGATTCAGGCTAAAGAACTTTTGAGATAAGTTTTTTAGCCCTGTTTTATACCGTTGATAAAATTCCGGAATGAAAGATTATTTACATAAGTGAAGCAAAACGATCTTGTTAAAAATAAAAGAAATACTAGATACATTAATGCTTTTTAGTATTAAAAGAGAATCCTTTTTTACTAGTTAATGAAAGAGGTGTATTGAAATGGATATTCGGAAAATGAGATATTTCATAACGCTGGCAGAAGAATTAAACTTTAGTCGTGCAGCAGAGCGGCTTAGGATGACTCAACCACCTTTAAGTCAAGAAATTCGTAAATTAGAAGAAGAATTAGGGGTTCAACTTTTTCATCGAACAAAAAGAATGGTTGAACTTACCAGCGCGGGGAAAATATTTTTAGAAGGTGCACGGCAAACGTTGCTTCAAGTAGATAGAATCATTAAAGAAACACAGCTTGCGGATGAAGGGAAGATAGGACATTTAATAATTGGTTTTGTCGATTCTATAGAAACTGTTATAAATATATTAAAAAAATTTCGAGAACGTTTTCCTAAAATACAGCTCATATTACGCGAGATGACAACAGACCAGCAAATAAAAGCACTCTATGAAAAACAAATTCATATTGGATTTATTCGTTCCAAGCAGAACAATGAAATATTAGCTTCCGAAGTTTGTTCTGAGGAATGTTTAAAATTGGTTTTGCATCAAGATCACCCTTTGGTTTCGTTACCTAACATTTCAATCAAATCATTAGTTGATGAACCATTTATTTTATTTCCCCGTCATTTTGGTACAAACTTTTATGATTTAATTATTAGTTACTTTTGGGAACATGGAGTAAGTTTAAATATTGTTCAAGAAGCGATTCAAATGCAAACGATTGTGAATTTAGTTGCTGCAGGAATAGGGATTTCTGTCGTTCCATCATCGGTGGAAAGTTATAAAAAATCGGGAGTCATGTATAAAGAAATTCAAGAAAACACACCGAAAATAAATTTATATGTTGGATGGAGACAAGATGAAAAGTCTGTAGTGTTAGAGCACTTCTTAACAGTTGTTAGAGAGGTTTATACGACTTCATAATTTGAATTTAAAGAGAAAAAGCCCATCTTGATGGGATGGGCAGTGGGAATTTTGAAAGGGAAACTTTTATATTAAATTAGGACGACAAAGTTATTTTTATGCTTTTCATTAAGTATATTACTGATGTTTCAGCCTGTTTTGCTTGGATCGTACTCAATGAAACCTTTTAGTACACTATCAATTTGATCCATAATTTCAGGTTGCAATTTAACACCAGCAGCTACTGCATTTTCTCTTATTTGCTCCGGATTTGAAGCGCCGATAATCGCAGAGGAAACAGCTGGATTTTGTAGTACCCATGCAACTGCGAGTTGAGGTAGGGTAAGATTATTTTCTTGCGCGATGGGATTGAGTTTCTGGATAGCAGTGAGTACATCATCACTCATCCAACGTTGCACGAGTTTGTGGAAAAATGGTTTACCAGCATCTGAATTAGCACGTGATTGAGTGGGGATTGGTTTACCAGGTTGATATTTTCCAGTGAGAATCCCTTGTGCGAGGGGAGACCATACAACTTGACCAAGTCCCTCAAGTTGACATGTTGGTATCACATCAGTTTCGATAACTCGCCACAATATCGAGTATTGAGGTTGGCTAGCAATGAGTGGAATTTTCAATTCTCGTGCAAGTGCTGAACCGCGGGTGATTTGTTCTGATGTCCATTCACTTACACCAATATAAAGAACTTTTCCTTGTCTTACAAGATCTGAGAAAGCTAACATCGTTTCTTCAAGAGGAGTTGTTGTATCAAATCTATGTGCATAATAGACATCGATGTAGTCTGTTTGTAATCGACGTAAAGATGCATTACAATTTTCTAAAATATGCTTTCGTGATAAGCCTCTATCATTTTTTCCAGCCCCAGTCGGATGGCACACTTTTGTACATAGTTCTATACTTTCTCGGCGTATACCTTGCAAAGATCGGCCAAGGACTTCCTCAGCTATAGTGTCCGAATAAACATCAGCAGTATCGAACGTTGTAATACCGACATCTAGTGCGGTTTTCACACAATCATTTGCAGTATCCTCATCTACTTTTCCACCATGGTTTATCCAATTCCCATATGCAATCTTGCTTACAGTTAATCCACTGTATCCTAGTTTACTAAATTCCATTGTAGAATCCCCCCTTAAAAATGATATCTTTATTATAAGAACTGAAATTTAATATGTATAATATATGATTAATGATAAATTTATATAAAAATTATATAAGAGGGAGTGCTTAGAAGTTTACTGGTAGGGAAATATAAAGCCAGTATTACAACAAATGTTGTTTGTGCTTAATCGATATGAAGTGTAGAAATGATAAATAGACCTAAAAAAAGTGATCTTTATAACAGCACATATAATTGCATTTACTCATACAGTACTAGTATGGTACAATATGGTTACTAATGACGGAAAGGAATGATGGGTGGACGATGATTAACTAATCTTATTTTTAAATGTTGAAATTCAATAAATTTCAATTTATAAAAAATAGGATTAGTCTGCCCAATTTCCATACAACGGTATTGCTATTTATTACGCGTAATAGCTTATTTGGGTATAAATAATGTAACGACTAATCCTGCCAAATTAATTTGGGAGGATTTTTTTGTTCTCCCTTAATGAAAGGGATCGGTAATATGAAAGAATTATTAAAATTAAATGATGTTTATGTTGAAATAATGGAAAATACTTTATTAGAAAAAATGAATGTTACAGTAAAACAAGGGGAAGTTATCGGATTAATTGGTAAAAATGGTGCTGGTAAATCAACTTTACTTCAATTAATAAATGGGAAGATTGAGCCATCAAAAGGCACTGTTGAATGGCAGCAAATGAATATGACAACAGCATATGTTGAACAAGAAAAAGAATCTTTTATTAGTAATGATGTGATTGCAAAAGAAGCAGAACTTCTTGCAAAATGGGGCGTTCCAACGAACGATTTTATTACGTTAAGTGGTGGTGAAAAACTGAAAGTTCGACTAGCAAAAGGTTTTGCCGAAAATCCTAATGTCCTAATATTAGACGAACCGACAAATCATTTAGATGAGATGAGTACGGAATTTCTCATTAAACAAATAAAAAATATGAAAGGTACAGTTATTGTAGTATCACATGATCGATATTTTTTAGATGTTGTCGCAACAAAAATATGGTCAATTGAGGATAAGAAATTAATTGAACATAGCGGTAATTATACGAGTTATATGAAAGTGCGTGAGCAAAAACGAATGACGCAGCAGCGTGAATATGAAAAACAACAAAAAAAGATAGAACAAGTAGAAACTCATATAAAAGAATTAAGTTCATGGTCACAAAAGGCACATGCACAGTCTACAAAACAAGAAGGAGTTAAAGAATTTTATCGTGTGAAAGCGAAGCGAATGGATGCACAAGTTAAGTCAAAACGAAAACGTCTCGAAAAAGAGCTTGAGAAAACGAAAATAGAACGTGTTAAAGAAGAGTATTCAGTTGAGTTCTCTATTCAAGCGAATAAAAAAGTAGGAAAACGCTTCTTAGAAGTGAAACAATTGCGGAAAAAATTTAATAGACGAACATTATTTGAAAACGTTAATTTTACAATCCAGCACGGTGAGAAGGTTGCGATTATTGGCCCAAACGGTAGCGGGAAAACAACATTACTGAAGATGATTATGGGAACGGAAACTGCTCAAGGAGAAGTATGGATTTCACCATCTGCAAACATCGGTTATTTAACACAAGAAGTATTTGATTTACCACTTGATAAAACACCAGAAGATTTATTTTTTAAAGAAACTTTTGAAGAAAGAGGAAAAGTCCAAAATTTAATGAAACATTTAGGGTTCCAAGCTGCTCAATGGAAAGAGCCGATTCAGCATATGAGTATGGGGGAACGAGTAAAATGTAAGCTAATGACTTATATTTTAGATGAAAAAGATGTACTTATTTTAGATGAACCGACGAATCACCTTGACCTTCCTTCACGTGAACAGCTTGAAAATACATTAGCTGAGTATAATGGAACACTAGTTATCGTTTCTCACGATCGATATTTTCTGGAGAAAACAACTAACACGAAACTCGTGTTTTCAAATAATACGATACAAAAGCAATTAGAGAAGTCTACTAAAACAAGAGATGAAATTGAAGAGCTACGTTTAACGTTAGAGACAGAGAGACAAGAAGTATTAGGTAAATTAAGCTTTTTAACTTCTAACGACAAAGAATATAAAGAACTTGACGAACGATTTATAGAACTTACTAAGCAAATAAAGGCGCTTTAATGTAATTATGGGTATCTTCTAGCTAGGAGGTATCTATAATTACCGATTTTTATACAAGATTAAGGAGGATTAACATGGGAGAAGGAAACTTGACTAAGTTATTTACAATAGATTGTGGTGATATTTACTTACAAGAGTTTACCATCAAAGATGCGGAGAGTATTTATAAAATATCGAATCAACCGGAAATAGAAAAGTTTTTGCCAGACTGGAAATCAACGAAAGAACAAAGGATTGATTGGGTTACAAATTATGAAATACCTTCTAATAAAGCATTTCTAATGGCAGCTAAAAATCATCCGAGTATAGATGGACACTTTTTAAAACTAGGAGTATTTATTAAGGATACTCATGAGTTTATTGGTTGGTGCTGTACAGGTATTAAAGAAGAACTACCTTCACCGAATAGAGAAATTATGTACGCCATTTCAAGCGAGTATCAAAATAATGGGTACGCTACTAAAGCGACTAAGGGATTGATTGACTATTTGTTTGAAAATACAAATGTAGATGTCCTTAATGCAATTGCTTTAATTAACAACGTACCATCAAATAAAGTTATTGAAAAATGCGGGTTTACTTATATGAGTCAACAAACGATAGAAAACCAATTATATAATCATTATTTATTGAGTAAATCAAAGTGGATAAAAAATATTGCACTATAAAAGGAGCTATAATGCAATTATAAAAAAGCTTAGAGCTGAAGCTCTGAGCTTTTTTACATTCAGCGTACTAGTTAACATATCAATGCGACGATTGAAATGGATTCTTGATGGATTTGCTTTTCACTAAAAACAAGGGCATCAAGCTGTCAATGTCATAATCATTTTAAAAAATCATATATGAAAAGGAATTTGGATAATTTTGTCGAATGCATTTAATTATGAAAACACCACTTTCTTACTCAAATTATCCTACAAATGAATCATTTTAAGCTCAATTAGAAGAACGTACGGAAAAAGTGAAGGTGAGCGAAGGTTTACATATAAAACTAACAGTTGAGTGTTATTGGATTAAAAGTTTTAAGATATGAAATAGTTTAAATGAGGGAGGGGAACGCATATTATAATTTGGTTTCGTCAATTGCCACAGATAAGTATGGATTTTTCAGAATGGACTCCTTTTATTAAGAATAATTGGTATCAAAAACATTATATGAAGTTTGTATATCTACTTCAGATCATCATTTTTTTGATACCTTATTTCTTTGGAGTAGGTTTTACTCATATTAATATATTTTATCTCATCATAATTGGTATCTTTGTCTTCATCATTCACGAATGTCTACATATTTTGGTCATAAGAAACAAAGGTGATATTAGCTTAACATGTACTGGAATATTTTTTTGGCTAAATACAAATACAATATTGTCCAAAGCGAGATTTTGGGTCTTTATGAGTTTGCCCATTATTGTATTATCGGTAGTCCCTGCCGTTATGTCGTTTTATATATCAGGAAATATGAAATCAATCATATTATTTGTATGTTGGATAAACACATTTATTTCCGCCTCAGATATTTACAATTCATTTTTAATTGCAATTAAACCGAAGAACTCAGTTTTTTGCAGAGGTTATTATCAAGTGAAATAGTATTACAAAGGTTACTTAAATATGTTTCAACTAAAGGCAGTAGTTAAAAATATGATATTTGAAAGTAAAAAGACCGATAAAGCAATCGGTCTTTTTTCATTAATATAATGAAGATTAGAAGTAACATTGTATTTTATGCCACTATGCAAATATTATAAGATAGTTATACGTAATTATAGTTTGAAAATAGATTTGTTATCTGTTTTTTTAGAAATCTTACAAGCGTGTAAGATAAATGAAAGATGAATCAATATGAGCTATAAAACAATTCATTTACACTTTAAAGTGAGCGGTACAAATGAAGGGAGAATATAAATGGAAATTTTACATGCAAAAAGTATTAGTAAAGTATATAAAGGAAAAGTACCTTTTAAAGCATTGGTAGATATTGATTTATCAATTCAAGAAGGTGAATTTGTAGGGGTTATGGGGCCATCAGGTAGTGGGAAAACAACGTTATTAAATATGGTATCTACGATTGATTCCCCAACCTCGGGAGAAATATTAATAAATGGTACAAATCCTTTCCAATTAACATCAGATAATTTAGCTTTATTCCGTAGGAAACAATTAGGATTTGTTTTTCAATCATTTAATTTACTTAGCACACTTACAGTAAAGGAAAATATCGTATTGCCAATGACATTAGATGGTGTTTCTGTGCAGGAAATGAACAAACGAGTTGAGGACATTGCTGAGAAATTAAGTATTACAGATATATTGAGTAAAAGAACGTTTGAAATATCAGGGGGGCAAGCTCAAAGAGTAGCAATCGCTCGTGCGATTATTCATAAACCACAATTATTACTTGCAGATGAACCAACAGGAAATTTAGACTCTAAATCTTCAAATGATGTAATGGAGATGCTAGATACTCTAAATAAAGAAGAAAAAGCAACGATGATGTTAGTTACACATGATCCGTATGCAGCGAGTTTTTGCAGCAGAGTAATTTTTATTAAAGATGGTCAACTCTATAATGAAATATATTGTGGTGAAAGTAGGCAAACTTTTTATCAAAAGATTATGGATGTCCTTTCTTTGTTAGGAGGGAAAAGGCATGACTTTTCGTCAATTCGCATTTAATAATATTTTTCGTAATAAGCGTATATACGCTGCCCATTTCTTAAGTAGTGCATTTTCTATTATGATTTTCTTTACGTATGCTCTTTTATTATTCCATCCTGATTTACAAGGGGAGTTAAAATCGACAAGTGCAACAATAAGTGCATTTGGTACGTTAGGATTTACCTTTTCTCAAGGATTGATTTTTGTATTTTCATTTTTCTTCATTCTATATTCAGTAAGTTCATTTTTAAAAACACGTAAGAAAGAATTTGGCATATTAATGATGCAAGGTATGTCAATGAGACAACTTAAGAAATTATTATTAATTGAAAATATGTTAATTGGATTTGGTTCAATTTGCATAGGGATTCTCATTGGACTCGTATTTTCTAAACTAGTTTTATTGATAAGTGCAAGTGTATTAATGATTAGTAATGGCTTATCTTTCTATATACCGGTACAAGCGCTACTTTTAACAGTCATTACATTTCTTTTATTATTTTTAATTGTGTCGCTTGTTACTTTTAAAATGGTAAAAGTAACAGAACTTGTAGAACTTATTCAAGCAGAGGCGAAGCCAAAGCCAGAACCGAAAGCTTCAATTTTATTATCGCTATTTTCTTTAATTAGTATAGGATATGGGTATTTTTCAGTATTCCGCTTTATCTCAAACTATAATTTTATTACGCTCGGAATGGGTGTACTTCTAGTAATTATAGGAACGTATTTTTTATATACACAGTGTAGCGTTTATATATTGCATCTTGCTAAAAGGAGTGATTCGTTCTTTTTAAAGAGAACAAATATATTAACATTTTCAGAATTGATTTATCGTATGAAAGATAATGCAACGATGTTTTTTATAGTATCTATTATTTCAGCGGTTGCATTTACAGCAATTGGTACGACAGCCGCTCTTGGAAATAAAGATTTGGTAAGGATGACAAATCCGTATACATTTCTGTATACAGCTCCTGATAAAAACAAAATAGCAGATAAACACCTCTCTATTATAAAAAAACATCTTGCTGATGCTAATATTCCGTATCGAATGGCTTCATCTTCATATATTTATACAGAAAGTAATGTATATGTAATGAAGTTAAGTGAATATAACGAGCTTGCGAGGGCGCTCGGGTATCAACAAGAAACGATTGAAAAAGAAGATGAAATGTTATTAATCCCTGGAATGGTATCACAAAAACAAGAATTTAAAAATGGTGATTATAAAAAGAATATTGAAGTCATTCAAGGAGATTGGACAAAGACGTTTCATGTGAAAAAAACTGTAGATAATTTAGTTTTACCACATGATACAAATGGGATTTATATTGCTGTTCAAGATCATGTATATGATGGCATTCCGCTTATTAGTCATCCTATTGGTGAAGATGGTAATGATGGTGTAGACATTAACTTTCGTACATATGGATTTGTTGTAGATGATTGGATAAAAACGAAAGAGATTTCAAACCAATTAAAAAATATATTCGATAAAGATCCGAGAGAAATACATCTCGAATTCAGAGCTTTAACAATAGAGTTGTTAAGTGCAAAGCAAACGAATGGATTATTACTTATGGCAAGTGTTTTAGTCGGAATAGTCTTCTTCACATTCGCTGCTAGTTTTATCTATTTCCGATTATATACAGATTTGGATCGCGATCAACAGCAATATAAAATGATTTCGAAAATGGGATTAAGTAAACGAGAGTTGAAAAAGGTTGTAACGAGACAGTTATTATTAATGTTCTTCTTACCAATTGTCGTTGCAGTGATTCATACTGTAGTTGCTTTTATGGCATTACAACAATTAGTCGATTTTTCTATTATAAATAGCTCTATCATTATTTTAATTTCATTTATATGTATACAAGTTTTATATTTCTTCATAACTCGTTGGCGTTATCTACAAAAGCTTTATAAGACTATGGAACAATAAAGTATTTCAACTAGTATGATTCCAAAAAAGTATGTGAAAAACAATTTGAATTATGAAAGGAACCGTGATGAAAAGAACTTTAACTATTTTTATGTTGACTATAATACTTATAATAAGCTTTAGTGCATGTTCTAAAAAAGAAAACACATTTCCAGCAAACGGTGTATTAATCATTGGAGATGAAAATAATGTTTTACCAATTATTAATCGTTATCAAGAAATCACAAAAGAAAAAGAAGTGTTTCCTGTGAAAACTGGTATATTTGGAACAGCACAAGCATTAATTTTAAATGAATCAACAGCACAAGCATTGATTAAAGCAAAGGTTTTTCGTAAACGAGAAAATGGATCTGATTTTAGACCTATAGATACGTTATCGAATTTCCCAAAAGAAGGCGCGCTTTTGTATACAAATGAAGACGATAAGATTAAGGCAGGTATTGAATTAGAAGGAAAAGACATTTTTGTTAAATATGATAGTGACGCCTGGATTGGTAACACACGTAATTATCCAACGCAGCAGTATGTGATTGTAGCGAAAAATAGTGTATATAAAGAAATAAAAGCTAATGAAACGAAAATGCAACTTCTTCATCTAAAAAAATCTTTAGGTGATGAAAAACCTAAAATGTCGACAGATAATACATTGATTAACGAAAATGTAAAAGTAAGAAAGCTAATTAAAGATTTTGAGGGAGAGGCATCAGTTCAATTTGTAACGATTGGAGAAAAATCTTAAAAAAGAGTTCAAGGATGATAGAAACCTTATCAGCCTTGAACTCTTTTTAGTTATAGACTATTCAGATAGCTTAGTTTACATGACTTCATTTAATCGGGTCTCACTCGTTTCTTCAATCACATTTGATTGTTGAGTCGAACTATTTTGAGCTTCCTTTTCTTTACGGGATTTTTGTAGCATTTCAAGAATAATCCACAAAGGAACACCTTTATCTTTCAACATCTTCCATAAATCTAATTCGTTAAATTTATGCTCAGGTTGTTTCATTTCTTTTTCAGATGAACGAATATCAAATTTGATTGGATCATTTGATTTTTTTTCTTCAATTTTAGTAGAAGAGAGATTATTATGCTCAAGACTAGAGGGAGTAATTTTAGTAGGTTGAGATAATGTATTTATATTTAATCCTATTTGCATATTGCTTTTCCTCCTTTTTATGTAATGAAGATAGCTTTCTTATAATTTATAGATTTGTTTAACATGAGGAAACTATATTTAATTATAAATTCAAATAATCAGATTTACAAGTTGTATTGTAAAAAGTAAATGCATACTTGGAATAATATTTATCAACATTTGTGTATGTTTTCTACATATACAATGTATATAAAATATTTTACATTATGTATAAGTTAATAACTAATTGTGTGGATTGTTTTCACAATAAAATGTAAACGTTTTATTAGGGGGCAGAAAGTATGGGGAAGTTATTCTTTAAAATATGTTTTTTCGCATTAGTGGCTGTTTGTTCATTCACAGCGAAAACAACTTACGCTGAAGAGAGGCCACAAAATAATTATCCTATCGTTTTAGTAAATGGATTCGCGGGATGGGGTAGGGAGGAAATGCTAGGGATAAAATATTGGGGTGGTTCTAATGATATTCAGGAAGATTTAAAACGAAATGGTTATACGGTACATACAGCTGCTGTGGGACCTGTTTCTAGTAACTGGGACCGAGCATGTGAATTATATGCGCAAATTAAGGGGGGAACAGTAGATTATGGGACAGCACATTCAGAAAAACATGGACATAATCGTTTTGGTCGAACTTATAGCTGGTTTGCACCGAATTGGAGTGAATCAAATAAAGTTCACCTAATTGGACATAGCATGGGTGGACAAACAACGAGAACTTTAGTTCAGTTGTTAAAAGAAGGAAGTTTTGAAGAAAAGAATTATGTGAAAAATCATCCGAATATGAATATCTCACCTTTATTTGAAGGTGGAAAATCATATGTTCATAGCGTTACAACATTAGCAACTCCTCATAATGGTACAACACTTGCGGATGGAAGTCGTCTGTTACCGTTTGTTAAAGAATTACTTATTGCGGCTGCGAGTATGGGAGGGAATAATAATCTATCATTATATGATTTTAAATTGGATCAATGGGGTATTAAGAAGAGTGCCGGAGAGCCCTTTTTGCAATATACTGATCGTATTCTAAATAGTTCAATTTGGAAAAATACAAAAGATATAAGTCAATGGGATTTAAGTACTGATGGAGCAAATGAATTGAACAATTGGGTAAAAACACAATCAGATGTGTATTACTTATCGTATAGTGGGCATGCTTCGCAAGCAACGCCTTTAACAGGTTTGCATCTACCCCATATTACGATGAATAAAGTATTAATGGGAAATGCATTTTTCTTAGGCTCCTATACAAGGTATGAAGAAAACCGACCATTAATTGATGCGTCTTGGTGGCAAAATGATGGTGTAGTAAATACAAACTCTATGATTGCGCCTTCGTCTAATATTGCTGTAAATGATAATAAGTCTTTACAGATTGGAAAATGGAATCATATCGAAACGAAAGTGAATTGGGACCATCTCGATATGGTAGGATTAAGCGTTTCAGACACATTAGGTTTTTCTAATATTCAAGAGTTTTATAAAACAATTGCAGAAAAATTATCACGGTTACCGAAATAGATAATAATAAAGCGCTCTCGATGGAATTCGAGGGCGCTTTATATTATATTGAAAGAGGGATTTGGTAGAAAATATGGGGGGATATTATGAAAATTCAAGTTGTATTATCAGGGTATGGGACAGTAGGAAGAGAGTTTATAAAATTATTAAACGAAAAACATTTATATATAAATGAAACATATGGAATTGATTTAGTTGTTAGTGGAGTGATAGGAAGAAATATTGCAATACATAATGAGGAAGGTTTGTCTATTAATGATTTATTGTTATATGGTGGCGGTACTGCTGCAATTGAAAAATATATAGAACATTATCCAGAGAATCGTGGAACTATTAATATAAATGGTACTGTATTAGTTGAATCAACTGCTACAAATCTTAAAAATGGAAATCCAGGGAAACAGTACATGGAACAAGCTATTGAAAATCAAATGGATGTAGTAACTATTTCAAAAGGCGCACTTGTTACAGCTTGGAGTGAACTGAATGAGGAAGCACGTATTTCAGGCTCACGTATTCGGTATAGCGGTGCAACTGCGGCTGCGTTACCTACATTAGACATCGGACAACTAAGTTTAGCAGGTTGCCATATTGAAAAGATAGAAGGAATATTGAACGGGACAACAAATTATATTCTTACAAAGATGTATGAAGAAGATAAAACGTTTGAAGAAGCGTTGCATGAAGCACAAAATAAAGGAATTGCGGAGACTAACCCATCATTAGATATTAGCGGGATGGATAGCGCATGTAAATTATTACTTTTGACGAATAGTTTAATGGGAACAGAGTATTCACTTAAAGACATACATATCGAAGGAATAGAAGACATTACAAAAGAACAAATTCAAAGTGTGAAGGAACAAAATAAATCTATTAAATTAATTGCATCAGCATATAAAGATGATGATGGAAAGATAAACTTAAAGGTACAACCATGTGATATAGAGAAAGAGCACCCGTTAGCAAATATAAATGGTACCGAAAAAGGAATTACGTTCTTTACAGATACAATGGGACAAGTCACTACAATTGGTGGAGCTTCTAATCCACGCGGAGCAGCAGCTGCTGCTTTAAAAGATGTAATTAACTTATATCGTAAAGATTTGTAAGACCGTACCGCTATTAATAAAAAATACATATGTAGTGGACCTTTTGAGAATGAAATAAATATGCAAAAATAATTGCAGGGGGTAAGGAATTGTTTAAGGATTTTAAAGTTGTAAAAGATCGTCCCGTTTATATTCAATTGAAGGATTATTTGAAAAAGATGATTATGAAAGGGCATTTGTTAGGGAACCAGAAAATTCCATCAACCCGAGAACTGAGTGAATTATTATCTGTGAGCAGAAATACAGTACTCGCTGCTTATGCGGATTTAGAACAAGAAGGACTAATTTATGCAGTTAAAGGAAAAGGAAATTTTGTTGCGAAGGTGGATATAAGTAACACTTCGTCTGTTGAAATAGATTGGAAAAATAAACTCAATACAGTTACCGCATTAGCGGATGAATTAGATTTAATGAAACATGGTGTTCGCTGGGAAAAAGGAATGATTGTTTTTAATAGTATAGCCCCGGACGAAAAGCTATTTGATGTTGAAAATTTCAAAAGAGCTTTTCTTACTCGTATGTCCATTGAAGGGAATATCGTATTGAACTACGGATATGCAAAAGGTTATCGACCGTTAATGAATTATCTACTTCATTACATGGAAATGAAAGGTGTAGACATTTCGAACAAAGATATTTTAATTACAAACGGATTTACAGAAGGGTTAGATATTGTATTATCTTCTTTATCGAAGAAATCAGGGCGTGTTATTTGTGAGAATCCAACTCACCATGCTGCACTGAAGCTTTTTCGCTTACATGGACTTGAAGTTCATGGGATGGATATGAAAGATGATGGTATTGATACAAATCAATTAGAAAAAAGTTTACGTGAAAAGGATTTTGATTTCGCGTATTTAATTCCTTCTTATCATAATCCAACCGGTATTGTTACGAGTTCGGAGAAAAGAACGGAATTGATGAGGTTATTTTCAAAATATAAGATTCCTATTATAGAGGACGGATTTAATGAAGAATTACGTTATTCAGGTTCACATTTAGCGCCATTATTAACTTTTGCTGGGGCTGGTAATAATGTGATTTATATTAGTAGCTTTTCAAAGGTACTTTTCCCTGGTTTACGTGTAGGTTGGATCATTGCAGACAAAGAACTGATTCATTATTTAGAAAGTGTAAAAAGAGCAAGGACCATTCACACATCAACGTTAGATCAAGCTGTTCTGTTTCAATATTTACATGAAGGATATTTTGAAAAATATTTAAAAAAGGCAAGATCTGTTTATAAGAAAAAATATGAGTTAGCTGTTGGGGCGTGTAATCAGTACATTCAGTTTAAAAGAATGACTGGAGATGGTGGACTTCATTTATTTATAGAATTGGAAGAAAAAATTCATGCCCGCACACTTTTACAAAAATGTTATGAGAAAGGAGTTACGTTTTCTCCTGGAGATGTTTTTTACTCTGATGGAGGAGGAGCGAACACTTTCCGATTAGGCTTTTCACGTTTGAAAGAAAAGGAAATTGTTAGCGGAATTCAAATAATTGGTGATACATTAAAAAATGAAATTTGGAGTTGAGAAGATGAGAATTGGGGTTATTATGGGAGGAGTATCCTCTGAAAAACAAGTATCAATTATGACTGGGAATGAAATGATTGCACATTTAGATAAGAGTAAGTATGAAATAGTTCCAATTACGTTAAATGAAAAAATTGATTTAATTGAAAAAGCGAAAGACATTGATTTTGCATTGCTAGCATTACACGGAAAATACGGAGAAGATGGGACAATTCAAGGTACGCTTGAGAGTTTAGGTATCCCTTATAGCGGGAGTAATATGTTATCTAGCGGTATATGTATGGACAAAAATATTTCGAAAAAGATTTTGCGTTATGAAGGAGTAGAAACACCAGATTGGATTGAACTTACAAAAATGGAGGATCTAAAGCTTGAAGAGTTAGATAAGTTAGGCTTTCCATTAGTGGTAAAACCAAACACTGGCGGATCGAGTGTTGGAGTAAAAATCGTCTATAATAAAAATGAATTAATTTCTATGCTGGAAACTGTATTCGAATGGGATTCTGAAGTAGTAATTGAGAAGTATATAAAAGGTGACGAGATTACGTGTTCCATTTTTGATGGAAAACAGTTACCTATCATTTCAATTCGACATGCAGCTGAGTTTTTTGACTACAATGCAAAATATGATGATGCTAGTACAATTGAAGAAGTTATAGAACTTCCAGCTGAAATTAAAAATCTTGTAAATAAAGCGTCAATTGCTTGTTATAGAGCATTAAAATGTAGTGTTTACGCTAGAGTTGATATGATTGTAAAAGATGGAATTCCATATGTAATGGAAGTTAATACGTTACCTGGAATGACAAAATCAAGCTTGTTGCCAAAAAGCGCAGAAGCAGCGGGAATTAGCTATAGTGAGCTATTAGATATGATTGTTGAAACGTCTTTACAAGTAAGGAAAAACGAAGGATTTTAATTTTTAAAAAATGATTGGTTTATTATTTTAATAGAACAATCCAATAAGTTTGACAGTTTCAAGAAGTATGCTATGATGAATACGAAAACTATATATTTATCCACTAGGGGTGCCTATAATAGGCTGAGATCAAAAGTGTTTTTGAGACTCTTAGTACCTGATCTGGTTAATGCTAGCGTAGGGAAGTGGAGAAGACGGATAATGATTAACGAATACGTTTTTGATGTCTATTTCACTTTCTTTACGCTTGTAAAGAAAGTTTTTTTATTTTACAGCACTAGAAACCAGGAGAAGTACTTATTATATAGTTTACAAAAGTAGACTTTTATTTATTGGAGGGATTTAAGTGTCTTTTTCACAGTCATTACGTAATGAAGTAAATTCTATTTGGGAATCGAGTTTCAATCATCCGTTTGTGAAAAAACTCGGAGAAGGAACACTAGATTTAGCTAGTTTCCGTTATTATGTGCTCCAAGATTCATATTATTTAAGTCATTTTGCAAGAGTGCAAACATTAGGTGCTGCAAAGGCCCTTGAATTAGAAACGACGGCTCGTATGGCGCATCATGCACAAAATACATATGAAGCTGAGTTATCATTACATAAGAACTTTGCTAAGAAATTAGGAATTACGAAAGAAGAAAAAGACAATTTTGTTCCAGCACCAACTGCATATGCGTATACATCCCATATGTATCGTGCTGCTTATGAGGGGCATTTAGGAGATATTATTGCCGCTATACTACCTTGCTATTGGCTATATTATGAAATTGGTGAACGTTTAAAAGGAAGTCAGCCAGAAGAACCAATCTATCAAGAATGGATTTCTGCATATGGATCGGATTGGTTCCGTACCTTAGTAGAAGAGCAAATCACACGATTAGATACTATCGCTGAAAAAGTAACAGAGGCAGACCGTAATCGTATGAGACAACACTTTATTATTAGTAGTCAATATGAATATTCCTTTTGGGAAATGGCATATACATTAGAAAAATGGCCGGTGAATGAAGAAGTCAAAGGTGTTTTTTAAAAAAGAGTATAGTGAAGGTATCGCTATATAAAGAGGCGATACCTTTTAATATATTTAGTTTCTGTAAACATTTCGTAAATCATATATACAGAATATAACGATTTATCATATAATCGTTTTGTATTATACTAGGCGATGTAAGGAGGGATATATATGGTAAAAGTAATACGTGAAATATAAGAAAGTATTGGTATTTTTCATGAGGTTGGTTTTTGTAATGTTATATTCATATAAAACGATTAAAATATTTTTTCTGAAGTACTTGGTTTTAAATTAATAAGATTGGGCTTTATAAAAATTAGCGAGCTTTTTTTGTTTTATTGATAATCAAGATAATTAATAAAGAGAGGAAGTATTCATAGTATGAAAAAAATACAATTATTAACATTTAATGATATAGTAGAACCCCTCTTTAATGAAAAAGTAGCATATATATATTTTCCCATTGAATGGCTTGATATTGTAGATATACATTATAGAACATTTTTATTAACGAGCAAATTAAAACTTTTAAATGAAAGATTGTATGATATGTTCTCTGACATATTATTCATTCAGCATAATCCATATATATTAAAGGAAGATACGCCTTGGATTGTTTCAAAAGAACCAATGAGACAAGAACAGTTAGACTATATTTTACAAAGTTGGTATGCGGTTATTCATGATTGGAAACCGAATAAATTAACAGATCCACCAGGTTTAGAATGGCATTATGATTTAATATGTAATTTACCAGTATTACATGATAAAGAAACATATTCTAAATGGGTTCCAGCATTAATTACACATGTTTTTTGCGAACAACCTGTACGTATGAATAATAAGAATGAAGAAGAAATATATTTTTCACCACTTCGATCACAAAATATTTGTGAAGCGATGTCAGAGCCAATTATAGATGAAGAAACACAAGATTATTTCGCTTATGTGTATCGGTTTGAATATATAACTCGTGGAGGCGAGAATATTCCACTTTTGAAAGTATCCATAGGGATTAGGCGATTTTATCAACAATATAATCATAAAGATATGTCTATACTTTTGAGTCGGAAACGCGGATTAATACTAGTTTCAACTCCTGAATTTGCATCGGAAAATAAAAAGCAGCGATTTGTAAAGTTAAAAGTGCAACAAGCGAAAAAAGGAATAAAGTGGATTAAACTTTATAGAAATTTAAAAGATGATTTTAAGATAGGAGGAGAAGTAGTGTTAGATCATATTCTTCAATATCCGAAAGAGTATATTGCGGGAACGAATGTAAGAGTGCTACTTCCATATAATGAAAAAATATATAAAGTTCAAGGAACAAAAATAAAATTTGGTATAAGAGTAAGAGATAAAGAGGAACTTTTTAATGAATTCCAGCGAAGTTTTCCATATTTCACATTGCTTCCAGAATGTGAAAAGATATTAACTAATACTGAAAATGAACAATTACCTTTATTTGCGCCAAAGGGATTAAAAACAATTACGTTAGAAGTATGGTCGAACGATATATTAATAGAGATAGAACAAGCGTTATTAGAAAGTAAAATAGTTCTGGCTCAGAATGATGATTCCACTTATTTATTAAATGCAGATGCTCCAGTTTTGTTGAAGATAGTGAGATGTAATATTGAGAAAGTGTTACAAAATCCATATCGCATGCAATATTGCCATAAATATAAAACAAATCTTGTTGACGATGTCGTGAAAGCTGTGCACGCTACAGCAGGAGAGCGAAATGAAACGACGTTAGCATTAATCGCAATAAAAAACTATGACGGGCGTGAGAAAATTGATCCGAAGCAAATTATTCGTGAAGGATTCGCTCGAACGAAACGTATTTCAACATTTATTAATTTATTTATCGGACAAAGTGTGTCTAAAGAAGAAATAATAACCGCAGTTTTTAGTTTGTTAGAGCAAAAGGGTTTCTTAAAGTGTAGTTGGAATAAGATGGAATTACCGGGTACTTATGTAAATTTATCAATTGAGAAAATATATAAATTCGATTCCTTACCTATTTTTTCAAAAATAAATGGGACAGAAATTTCATATAAATTATACGGACAAGCAGAGTGGAACACGATTGATCATACATTATTAAATATAGATAATTATAATGCGGTTGTACCCCAGCCATCTAAAAGGAATGATATGGGAGTTCGTTTTAAACAATTCGTGTCCGAAACGTTAGTTGAAATATTACAAGATGCGCAAAAGCGAAATGAAGATGTTTATTTTATTGTAGATGCAAATATGAGAAAATATTGGATAAAAGAGTTGCAAAATGAAACCATTGATATAGATGTTTTACCCGATATAATCTCGAATTCAAAAGAATATTCAAATTTAAAAGTAGTAAGAATTAATACAACTTTTGATGTACCGAGTTATATTACTAGAGAACATAATTACGTTATAGATGAGAGTGGCTTATTTGCAGATCAAAAAGGAATGTATTATAGCACTAATGCGCACGTGTTAGAGTGTGATGAGATTGTACAGCAGTACATACTTGAAATTATCCCGTTAGGTGCAAAACCCGAAGAGAGGGACGACATCGCCAAATTGATACATTACATGTGTTGTAAAACAAGCTCGCTCACGGAAAGAAATATACACAAGACGTATTCGATGCAAATGGCTAAATTAATAAAAAATTATATTACGGATATAGATGCAAGAGAATTTAAAGAATTTAATGATGAATTAGATGTGGATATAACGATCTTAGAAAAGGAAGATTCGTTGTTATTAATTTAAATATCAGTAAACAAATTCTGCTAGTTATAATGAGCAGGATTTGTCATTTTTCAATGTAAATATAGATATGATTTGTCATGTATATTTTCTTTTTCATATTTACTTTATTCACATACGGGATTAAGATGTTTTTTAGAAATACCACTATTGTATCACGAAGAGTTGCCTTAAAATATGAAATTTACTTTACAAAACTGAAAAAGAATTTGAAAGGAATGGGGAATGGTGAAAAAATTAGATGTACTATTAATGGTACTGAGCAGCCTCTTTCCAGTTGCAGGCATTATGAAGCAAATCCCTCTAGAGCAATCTTTATTTATTGGAGGGTTATTATTTTTCACTAGTTTTGGTAGTTATTACGCAAAAAAGATGTACTCACGAATATGTAGCTGGATAGCATACGCTTCATTTATTACATTATTGTTAGTCATTTGGAATCAATATGTTACAATGAGTTCGTTAATAGCGAACGCGAAAATCGCTGCATGTATCGCTTTAATTCCATGTATATTCCGTTTTCGTACAT
This sequence comes from Bacillus sp. LK2, assembly GCF_001043575.1. NCBI lineage: Bacteria > Bacillati > Bacillota > Bacilli > Caryophanales > Bacillaceae > Bacillus > Bacillus sp. LK2. The sequence continues at coordinate 1,192 of NZ_LDUK01000005.1, read as the reverse complement.
ACGGGCTTACAGTAGGCTTACTCTCACTATGGTCTGCATTGTTATGGGATATAAAAGAAATAAAGTCATTAGCAATTCTTGAGCGTATTACAAGTTTAATGACAACACAGTATTCATATCTTCTGTTGCTAATGGGAGGACTTATATTTGGTGGATTACTTGCGATGCTATTGCACCGCAAAGAAAAAGATACTAGCTTAGAAAATACAAATATATTTAAACAAAAAAAGAAACGCAACAAGCCAACATTTAAAATTCGTATTCCTAGATTACCAAAGTTTAAGATTAAATTATTTAAGTTTGGCGGAAAGTCTCCAAAACGAAAAACGCCAGAAACTATTTATGAGCGTAATTATGATAAACCAGTTGAAACATATCAAATGATAGAGCAAGAGCAAGAACAGCAACATAAAGTAGAAGCTATACAAGGACAAACAAGGATGGAACGTCGAAGAAATAGGTATAATGCATAGTAAAATTAGTTAACCCCTTAATGATTTATCGTAGAATTGATAGATTATTAAGGGGTTTTATATATAGTTCTTTAATACTTTGAATGGATAATAGATTTCTAAAGAAATTTGTAGCATACTTTAAAAAGTGAGACTTGAACAAAATAATGGAGGTGCCAAAATGCTTATTTTTACAATTATTTCTGTATGTATATTATTCTTAGTGAGCTTTTTACATGTATACTGGGCTTTCGGAGGAAAGTGGGGAACAAATAGCGTCATTCCAACTGAATTTGGAGAAAAAACGTTTACGCCCGGTACAGCAATGACATTATTAATTGCGCTACTATTAAGTGTAGCAGCAATAATTTTATTACTACAAGCGAAAGTTATTAGTTTTGCGGTTCCAAACGTTATTATTCAAATTGGCACATGGGTTTGTATGATTGTTTTTTTCATTAGAGTAGTAGGTGAGTTTAACTATTTTGGAATATTCAAACGTAAAAAGGATACTCCTTTTGCTAAAATGGACACTCTTTTATATATTCCTCTTTGTGCCTTCTTATCTCTCACATTTTTATTAGCAATTATCCAGTGAAAATATATAAACTCGTATTAGTTAATACATTTTAGTAATGTAAAGAAGTTGATATAACAAATGTTGAAATAGGTGGTTTCTGTGTAATCAGAAACCACCTATTTTATCCCGCATTTAACGGGCAGTAAGACTCCCACCTCAA
>NZ_LDUK01000049.1:0-76028 GCF_001043575.1 Bacillus sp. LK2 | reverse complement strand
TCACCCTCTTTCTTTATTATATATTACGCCTTATGACACTCTGGACAAACGCCATAAATTTCTAAGCGATGACTATTAATAACGAAACCTGTCGTTTTCGCAGCTTCCTCTTCAAGTTTTTCCAAACCTCCATAAGGAAAATCAACAATCTTACCACATTTTTCGCAAATCACATGATAATGTTGACTTGTAACATAATCAAATCTACTTGAAGCGTCTCCATAAGTTAATTCCTTTACAAGTCCAACTTCTTTAAACACACGTAAGTTATTATAGACAGTTGCAACACTCATATTCGGAAACTTACCTTCTAATGCTTTATAAATGTCATCCGCTGTTGGGTGCGTCATAGATTCCACAAGGTACTCTAAAATAGCATGACGCTGTGGAGTAATGCGTACACCCGTATTTTTCAGCATTTCTAGCGCTTCTTTTAATTCTTCTTTGACCACCGTCATGCACCCCGATTCTATACGGATTATTATTTTATAATTCTTATAAAGAGTGTACCCCTTTTCTTATAAATCGTCAATATTTCTACTATAAGTATGTCGTTTATTTTTATATATAGCCTTATTCTTATGTATCTTCCCCCATTTTCTATACATTTACATAGAAAAAAGTGCGACATAATCGCACTTAGAATATTATCATCTGAGGAGGTATGCCCTACACTTTCACTTTATGTATCGTGGGAAAATATGTATAGACACATGCCTTACATATGTATTTTTTTCTTCCCACTATAGCTTATTTTATATAAGAAAGGACGTCCTCAATATGTCCTTTCACTTTCACTTTACGCCATTCTTTTACAAGTTCACCGTCTTTATTAATAAGGAATGTAGAACGCTCGATTCCCATGTACTCTTTTCCAAAGTTCTTTTTCAACTTCCAAACATCGTACAATTCTGCTACTTTATGATCTTCATCTACTAAAAGTATAAATGGGAGCTCATGCTTCTCAATGAATTTCATATGTCTGTTCACCGAATCCGGACTTACACCAAGGATGACCGTATCCTTCTCTTGGAATAATCCATACGCATCGCGAAAATCACATGCTTCGGTTGTACACCCTGGAGTCATATCTTTCGGATAAAAATATAGAACTACATTTTCCCCGCGGAAGTCAGCTAAGCGAACTTGTTCTCCGCCACTTCCCTCTAATGTGAATTCCGGTGCCATTTCTCCTACTGTGATCATTGTTATCACTCCTTCTCTTTTCTATTACTATAACAAATGCTACCTTATTTTTCATTGTCCATTACAGTCCTTACTACAAAAGCAAACGGTAATGTATATCCAATTAGCGCTTCTCCAATTGCAATCCATCTTCCGATTCCAATCGGAGCTATATCACCATATCCAACGGACAATAAAGTAACTGCGCTAAAATATAAACATATTTCAACAAGTTGAAAGGAATGAGCATCGAGCCTATCCCCATCTTCTTTCAAAACTGTAAAATCCATTTCCTCTAATACAACATAACTTAATCCAAACGCAATCAATACCGTTGTATAAATTAAAAACAATGTGGCTAAATTATACAGCGAAAAGAAACGCTTGGAATCTGAATATGAACTCCATAATAATTGGACACTTCTCAAAATAGCGATTGCTGCAATTAATAGAATAAATCCCCATAACATGTCCTCCACCTCATTTTATATGTATGAGGACTACAGCTAATTTATCCCTTAGAAACGAACAAGCTTCTATAATTAATTTCCTGCACCACGATATCGTTTAACCCCTTGATTCCAGAGGGTAATTGCAATAGTAAAACAGATAATACCAACAATTGGCGTTGCGAATGCATAGCTATTCCACTCTGTTTTTCTTAAAAAGTATGCTGCTGGATATACCCCAACAAACGCAAATGGTAAGACAAACGTTAAAATAAAGCGAATAACACGGTTATAAATATTAACAGGATAGCGTCCATAATTACCTATGTTATACATAAGCGGCATAATAGAACTTTTCGCATCTGACCAAAAGCCAAGACTTGCAAGCGTAACAAATATCCCGCCGTATACAAGTGCGCCTCCTCCTACCATAAGTAAGAATAAGAAGAAATCATACCAATAAAAAGATAATTGCAGCTCCAATGCCGCATAGCCCATTACAATAATCCCTGTAATAGCCCCAATTAGAGATTCAAGTTCCATTCTTTCTAATATAATTTGAAATAAACTATGAATCGGTCTCGTTAATACACGATCCATTTCTCCTTTAATAATGTATCGATCATTGAAGTCCCATATATTAAAGAAAGCTGAAAAAATAGCAAACGGTACTAAAAAGAAACCATAAATAAAGATTACTTCTTCTCGGCTCCACCCTTTTAGCTCTTGGGTATACCCAAACACAACGAGAATGAAGATTAAATTAACAGCTTGTAGCAATAAATCTGAAAGTAATCCAACGATAAAATCGCCTCGATACTCCAATTTTGTTTTTATATATTGGCTTGCATATTGCAAAAACAACTTTATATATAGCATCTCATCATCCCCCTTGTACAATTAGACGTTTTCTCGCCGTTTTCCACATCAGCACAATTGGAATAATAAGTATAATTGCCCAAATCATTTGAAATAATAAAGCTTCATATAACTTACTTCCTTGTATACCTTCAGAGAAAATCATACTCGGAATATAACTAATTGCTTGAAACGGTAAAAACACCATTGCTTTTTGGGCCCATAACGGATAAAAACTAATCGGTAATAATAAACCAGAAAATAAATCGATTACAACACGTTTCGCATACATAATTCCACTATTATTAAATAAAAAGAATGTAAGCATTCCTGTCATTAAATTTATTTGTGTATTAATGATAAAACTAAATATTAAAGATAAGAAGAAATATAACCACGTTTGAAAATTCGTTGTAATTTGTAATGAAAATAATAACGTAACAATAACCATACCCGGAATTGAAAAGAAAGTGAAACGAAACATCCCTTCTCCAAGACCTTGCATAACCTTCATGCCTAAATAATTATACGGACGAATTAACTCTACCGCCACACGTCCTTCTTGAATTTCCATCGCAATTTCTCTATCTATATTATTGAAATAAAAAGCACGTGCCATCCATGCGATCGCAATATACGTAGTCATTTGCGAAATAGATAAACTTTCAATATTCTCTTTCCCGCTATAAATCGCTTGCCATAAAAAATAATACGCACCTATATTAATTGTATAAATTAAAATCCCACTGTAATAATTTGTACGATAGGCAAGCATCATTAAAAAGCGAATCCGAATCATTTCAATATACTTACCCATGCCTAATACCTTCTTCATAAATGTTACGAATAATTTCCTCTGTAGACACTTCATTAATTTTTAAATCTTTAATTTGGAAGGCTTGTACTACTTTAGAAATCAGCATAGAAATGATAACTTCTTCATTTGGTATTTTTGCAACCCACGCATTTTCCTCTTTTGCTTTTGACCAAACAACATGATTATCAGGCATAACCATTGATAACGCCTGGTATGAAACTGGGGCAACAAACTGAAAATGTATTTCCTTCTCCGCTCCCCACTGCGTGCGAAGGTTATCTAAAGATCCGTCATACATAATGTTTCCTTCATCAAGCATGATGACGCGCTCACATAAAGCTTCAATATCAGTAATATCATGAGTCGTTAACAGAATTGTTGTTTTATAACGTTCATTCATCTCTTTTAAAAATTCTCGTATTTTTAATTTCACAAGAACATCTAGCCCAATTGTTGGCTCATCTAAAAATAATAACGGCGGATTATGAATTAACGCTGCTGCCAATTCACAACGCATTCTTTGACCAAGAGATAATTTTCGTACCGGTTTATCTAATAAAGGACCGATATCTAACGTTTCAATAACATGTTCCATATGTTCCTTATACTGAGCGTCCGATACACCGTACACTTTCTTCAATAAACGAAATGATTCTTGTACAGCGATATCCCACCAAAGCTGAGAACGTTGACCAAACACAACACCGATTGTTCTTACAAATTCTTCTCTCTGTTTATGTGGATTCATGCCGTTCACTGTAATTTGTCCTGATGTCGGAGTCAAAATTCCTGTAAGCATTTTAATCGTCGTTGATTTACCAGCGCCATTTTCACCAATATAACCAACCATTTCACCTTGCTTTACAGTAAAAGAAACATCATTTACTGCTGGTACTATTTTATAATTACGATTTAATAAATCGCGAAATGCACCCTTTAATCCTGGACGACTTGAATAGGCTGTAAACTCTTTACGTAACCCTTGTACCTCAATTACCGATTTCATAATCGGACCCCCTTCCTAAATGTCACAACGAATAGTTTACCCAACTGCTCTCTCTATCACAAACAATACGTCTTTTCGAAAAACATGTTAGAATAATACATAGATTTTTGTAAGGAGATGAATTGTAGTGAATTTCACGAAATCAGAAGCATTACATAAAGAAGCTTTAGAACATATCGTTGGTGGTGTTAATAGTCCTTCTCGTTCTTACAAAGCAGTTGGTGGTGGTTCTCCTGTTGCAATGGAACGCGGAAAAGGTGCTTATTTCTGGGATGTAGATGGAAATAAATATATCGACTATTTAGCAGCATATGGCCCTATTATTACTGGACATGCTCATCCACACGTAACAGAAGCAATTAAAACAGCAGCTGAAAATGGTGTACTATACGGTACTCCAACAGCACTAGAAGTAAAATTTGCAAAAATGTTAAAAGAAGCAATGCCTGCTTTAGATAAAGTCCGCTTCGTAAACTCTGGTACAGAATCCGTTATGACAACCATTCGTGTCGCTCGTGCTTACACTGGCCGCACAAAAATCATGAAATTCGCTGGTTGTTACCACGGTCATTCCGATTTAGTACTTGTAGCAGCTGGCTCTGGTCCTTCTACTCTTGGAACTCCTGATTCAGCTGGTGTGCCACAAAGTATCGCACAAGAAGTTATTACCGTTCCATTTAATAATGTAGAAACTTTAAAAGAAGCATTAGATAAATGGGGACACGAAGTAGCAGCTATCCTTGTAGAACCGATCGTTGGAAACTTCGGTATTGTAGAACCTAAACCAGGCTTCCTTGAAAAAGTGAATAAACTTGTTCACGAAGCTGGTGCACTAGTAATTTACGATGAAGTTATTACTGCTTTCCGCTTTATGTACGGCGGCGCTCAAGATTTACTTGGCGTAACACCAGATTTAACAGCACTTGGTAAAGTTATTGGCGGCGGACTTCCAATTGGCGCTTACGGCGGTAAGAAAGAAATTATGGAACAAGTTGCTCCGCTCGGCCCTGCATACCAAGCTGGTACAATGGCAGGGAACCCAGCTTCTATGGCATCAGGTATTGCGTGCTTAGAAGTACTTCAACAAGAGGGCGTATACGAGAAATTAGATGAACTTGGAGCAATGCTTGAAAAAGGTATTCTAGAACAAGCTACAAAACATAACATCGATATTACAGTAAACCGTCTAAAAGGCGCATTAACTGTATACTTCACAACAAATACAATTGAAGATTACGATGCAGCCAAAAATACAGATGGTGAAATGTTCGGTAGATTCTTCAAACTTATGCTTCAAGAAGGTATTAACTTAGCACCATCTAAATATGAAGCATGGTTCTTAACGACAGAACATACAAAAGAAGATATTGAATATACAATCGAAGCTGTCGGCAGAGCATTTGCTGCTTTAGCAGACAATAAATAATCCCGTCATTAAAAGGAAAAAAGAAAGCTCACCTTTCTTTTTTCCTTTTTTCTATTTCATAAATCCCTCATTAATAGTATAATTATTCATAATTATCTGTTTTATATTCTTTTATATCCTTACTATCCCTGTATACAAGGCTGATTACGCCTTGAATAGTAAGATTATTCAAAATTCAATTTCCAGAGGGGGGATTGACGGATGCTCAATAAAACAAATAAATGGACACCGTCTTTATTTCGAAATTATAAAAATGCAGAACATGATGCGTGTGGAATCGTTTCCGTTATGGAAAAACGAAGAATTCCTACAAAAGAAAATATCGACCTTTGTATACAATCACTAGTCAAAATGAATCATAGAGCTGGTTTCATTAATGGCGAAGGAGATGGTATCGGAATTCATATCGACATGCCAAAAGCACTTTGGAATGAAAAACTGAAAAGTAGCGGATATAATCCAACGATTGTGGATCATCCCCACTTTATCGTTGGACATTTTTTTCTAAATAAAAAAGAAAACATTGCTGATTTAAAAAAATACATTCGTACGCAACTACACAATGAAAAACTTACAATTCTTCTCGAAAATGATGATGTAATAAACTCCGATGCACTCGGTCCTCTTGGTAAACAAGAAGAACCTTTATTTTGGCAAGTTGCCCTTATCGCCGAAAGTGAAGTTGAAAATATTGAACAAACATTATTTTCTGTAACAGTAAAAATAGAAGAAAATGAAGCAATTCATGTTGCCTCATTAAGTCATGACCATGTTGTATATAAAGTTCTCGGTGCTGGCGATACACTCGTTGCTTATTACAATGATTTACAACACCCACTTATCGCTTCAACTATGACACTGGGACATAATCGCTATTCTACTAACACGTTATCTAATTTTTTTTCGTGTACAACCATTTAGCATTCTCGGACATAATGGTGAAATTAACACGATTGCAAAATTACGCGATCAAGCTGAAATGATTGATGTATCACTCACTGCCGGGGGCAGTGATTCCCAAGATTTAAACCGCACCTTAGAAACCCTTCTCGTTCAGTATAACTACAGCTTATTTGAAGCGATGGATATATTATTTCCGCCAATTATTAATGAAATAAAACTTTACGAAACAAACTTACAAAACTTATACACTTATATACGTGAGGCCTGGGGGCACTTCGCACAAGGTCCAGCTGGCATCATTTCACGTTATAAGGATGAAGCTGTTTTCAGTGTTGATTCCCTCGGCTTACGTCCAGTGTGGAAAGTAGAGACAGAAAGCTCTTATATTTTCTCTTCTGAACCTGGGGTTGTATCACCAACTGAATATGTAGCAGAACCAAAACCACTCGCTCCCGGAGAAAAAGTCGGATTAAAATGGAATGAACAAAATGAACTTGTTCTCTATGAATACGACAAATACCAAACGGAAGTTTATAACCGTTTTAAGAAACGAATCGATGTTACCAATTATCATTTAAATTTATCTATCCCTGAAACGAAAGAAATTGGAGGATTATGTGATTCTGTTCAAGTTGAAACGAAGCAATACGTTGCTTTCGGCTGGGATCGAGAACATATTCAGCTTCTTGAACAGATGGCAACAAAAGGCGTCGAACCAATTCGTTCACTTGGGCATGACTCACCACTTGCCGCACTTGATACAGATAGACGAAATATTGCCGATTTCATTAAGGAGAGTGTAGCCGTTGTTACAAATCCAGCAATCGATCGTGATCGAGAAGTCGAACACTTCTCCACACGTACTGTACTCGGAGAGCGTCCAAGTTTATTAAACAACTCTAAACAGCCATTTGTAGTCGAGATGCTTTCACCAATTATTTTAGAAGGAAGTTTAGCCCAATCTATCGCGGAAGAATTAAATACGATTACGTATGAACAACTTATACAGCTATTCATTACTCATAGCTCTGTCTCTACAATTTCTGTTACGTTCAGTCCATCAGAAACTTTACAATGCGCATTAAATCGAATTAGTTCTGAAGCGATAGCTGCCGTTACAAATGGTGCTTCCCTACTATTATTAGATGACGACAAAGCACATCAAAATGAACAGTTATGGATTGATCCACATTTAGTTACTGCTAAAGTACATCAAGCATTAACTGAAAATAAATTACGTCGAAACTGCTCTCTCGTTATACGTTCCGGTGCCCTACGCTCCTTACACGATATCGTAACGCTGTATGGATTAGGAGCAGATGGTATTAATCCATATTTATTGTTCGCAACTGTAAATGATGGAACAATAGCACCAATTACTAATTTATATACTGCACTTAATAAAGGACTAGAAAAAGTAATTTCAACAATTGGGATTCATGAATTACGCGGTTACGGTCGTCTCTTTTCCTCTATCGGATTGCATGAGGAAATCGCAAATACATTACAAATTACAAATTTCTTTGGTTCAAATGCTTTAGCTTTTTCACTTGAGGCACTTGCTGCAGACGCGAAAATGCGAGCGATTGATTATAACAATCCAAAAGTTAGAATGAGAAAATCATTTCATATATTCCCGCGGATTTGGAAAGCAATTGGTGATGTTGCAAAAGGAAACTCTTATGATGATTACCGCGATAAGTTAAGTGAATTAGAAGAAAATAACCCAATCGCAATTCGGCATCTTGTTCAAACAAAGCAAGCAAAGCATGTAGTTCCGACTGAAAAAGTTTCCATCGGTATTCACAATCATGATTTACCATTTATTATTAGTTCCATGTCATTCGGTTCTCAAAACGAGATTGCCTTTCGCGCGTATGCAGAAGCTGCCGATCAACTAAATATGATTAGTTTGAATGGTGAAGGCGGCGAAATTAAAGATATGATTGGTAAATATCCACATACACGTGGACAACAAGTTGCATCTGGCCGATTTGGAGTAAACGCCGAACTACTAAATTCATCAAATTTAATTGAAATAAAAATCGGTCAAGGTGCAAAGCCTGGTGAAGGTGGACATTTACCTGGTTCAAAAGTAACTGCAAAAATTGCTGAGGCACGTAACGCTACAATTGGATCAGATTTAATTTCACCTTCTAACAACCATGATATTTATTCAATTGAAGATTTAGCTCAAATGATTACAGAAATTAAAACGGCCAATCAGCTTGCAAAAGTAGCCGTGAAAGTCCCTGTCGTTCCTAACATTGGAACAATTGCTGTTGGTATCGCAAAAGCTGGTGCTGATTTTATTAACATTAGCGGATTTGACGGCGGAACAGGTGCTGCACGTATTCATGCATTACAACATGTAGGTCTTCCAGTAGAAATTGGTGTTAAAGCTGCTCATAACGCTCTACTAGAAGCAGGTATGAGACATAAAGTAGAAATTTGGGCAGATGGTGGTATTCGAAGTGTAAATGACGCCTTAAAAATCATGCTTCTTGGAGCAAACCGAATTGGATTTGGTACATTATCAATGATTGCAATTGGCTGTACAACTTGCCGTGGTTGTCATCTAGATACTTGCCATGTTGGAATTGCGACACAAATTGAATCTGAAGCGCAAGCGAAAGAACATGGATTACGCCGCTTCGTCCCACGCGAATTAGAAAGCGCAGTGGCTGGTTTATTAAATTTATTCACCACTTTCGGTGTAGAACTAAAACGGTTAACAGGACAACTCGGTTATACAAATTTACAAGAAATTATCGGGCGTTCCGATTTATTAGAACAAGTTCGAGGCGAAGATTTATTAGACTTATGTAATTTACTGCAAACGATAGAAAATTCAACTGTTACAACAATAGTATCTGTACAAGAAAAACAATTTGAAACAGTTCATTCTACTCACTCAAAAGAATTAGTAGGAGTTGGCGTAGAGCAACGCGTAATGGGTGGTCTAGAATCCTGTTATCGTGTTCGTAGTAAATTATATGAAAACACTCATCTTGAACCACTTACATTAAAGTATACAAACGGTTCTGTTCCTGGAAACGGATTAGGTGCTTACAATAGCGAAAACCTATTTATACACGTAAATGGTGGTGCGCAAGACGGAATTGGAAAAACTTCATTTGGCGGTGGCATTTATATAACGAAAGCAAAAGGGAAAGATGGAACATATTATAACGGTTCTGTCGGAAAAGGATTTGGATACGGCGCTCAAAAAGGAGCATTATACGTGCAAGGCAACGCCGATGCTCGTGCTGGCATTCGCCTCTCTGGAGCAGACATGATTATTGGAGGTAGAATTACAAAACCACTCCGTGAAAAGGAACAAGGAAACATAGGAGCATATTCCAATATAAAAGGATTTGCTTTTGAATATATGACAAATGGTCGTGCGCTTGTTTTAGGAGATCCTGGTCCGTGGATTTGTGCTGGTATGACTGGTGGTGTTGTTTATTTACGTCACGAACCAAATTTAGGTTTAACAGAGCTGGCCTTAAAAAGAAGAATCGCTAAGGGAGCAAATGTAACATTACAACCAATTAGTAAAAATGGTGTGCAAAATGTGAATGAATTATTATTAGACTACATTCGTGTATTAAATGAGCATGAACAATATGAAGAAGTCGCTTTGTTAACACCACTATTAGATGATATTCAGCTTCACTTTTATGAAATTATCCCGAAAAAAGAACAGACGGATCCATCTATTTCAACTGAATAATATGTACAACATGTATTTTTCATAAAAAAATTGACGAAGTGAGCATCGCATAGTAATCTATAGTAACAATTTGAAACCTGCTGGAATTCAGCAGGTTTTTTCATTAGAGAATAGATGTTTAAAGAGAATTTGGATAAATTATAAAGTGAAACTTTAATCAGTATGGGGTGTTCATCCCCCACTAATTATTAGTCCACACTAATCGAGATAAATGAATCTTAATTTCTTTATTAAACTTTTTAACGTCACTAAAATATCACTTGCTAACATATTGTAATGAATGTATAGTATCATGTTGTACATTCATTATGACAAGAGAAAGGATATTAATAAGGGTATGAAACTTGGTGCTCGCATTTTAAAAACGGGTATTGCCATTACATTAGCTTTATTTGCTTGTATTTTACTTCAATTACCGAGTCCAGTATTTGCAGGAATCTCAGCTATCTTTGCTGTTCAGCCGTCCGTATACCGCTCGTATTTAACTGCTCTTGAGCAAATCCAAGCAAACGTAATTGGTGCGGTATTCGCTATCGTATTTGCTACTGCTTTTGGACATAATCCTTTTATTATTGGATTAACATGTATATTAGTAATTGCTCTTACATTACAATTACGCTTAGAAAACACAATATCAATCGCTTTAGTAACGGTTATCGCCATTATGGAATATCAAGGCGAAGATTTCTTTAGTTTTGCCTTACTTCGATTTGCGACAATTATGATTGGAATTATTGCGGCTTCGCTTGTAAATTTAGTATTTATGCCGCCAAAATATGAAACAAAACTTTACCATCGCATCGTTGATAATACAGAGGAAATTGTCAAATGGATTCGTATGAATAGTAGGCAAGCTTCTGATTTTACAACTCTAAAAACCGATATTGATCGCATGAAAGAAAAAATGATTAAAATAAATCATTATTATTTACTTTATAAAGAAGAAAGAAGTTACACGAAGAAAATACAATTCGCAAAAATTCGCAAACTTGTTTTATTTAGACAAATGTTAGCGACAACAAGTCGTGCTTTAAGTACATTAAAGTCATTACACCGTACTGAAAATGAACTGCGCTATATGCCAGAAGAATTTCAGGAGTCTATTCAAAACGAACTCGATTCGTTAACCCATTATCACGAACAAGTTTTGTTAAAGTTTATTGGGAAAGCAAAGAAACAACAATCTGTTGAGATGCTTGATGAAGTTGAAACAGGTAAACAAGAATTGATTGATATCTTTATGGATTATCAAAACAAGGACGATGAGGAAGCATATAAAATATGGTTACATCTCTTCCCTCTTATTTCTTCAATTATTAATTATAGTGAAGAAGTAGAGCATTTAGATTTACTTGTGGATAGCTTCTACACATACCATAAACCAGAAAGTGAACTCCAAATCGACGATAAAAAAGAAGACGAATAAAAAACAGCTCCTTTTACGCTAAAGGAGCTGTTTCTGTTATATGTTGAAGCTGATATAAATTGTAATAAAATCCCCTTTTTTTCATTAACTCTTCATGAGATCCTTTTTCCTTTATTTCACCCTCTTCAACATAAATAATTGTATCAACATGCGTAATTGTCGCTAATCGATGTGCAATAATAATTGTTGTTCGATCTGCAGCTAACGTTTGAAGTGCCTCTTGAATATATCGTTCATTTTCTAAATCTAAAGCTGAAGTTGCTTCATCCAATATAAGCAAAGACGGATTCTTTAGAAAAACCCGTGCGATTGCAACCCGTTGTCTTTGTCCACCAGATAATTTCACACCGCGCTCCCCAACGACAGTATCATAACCATCTGGCAATTCTGTAATAAAATCATGAATTTGTGCAGCTTTGGCAGCTGAAATTACTTCCGCCTTTGCAGCTTTCGGATTGCCATATAAAATGTTAGCCCCAATCGTATCACTAAACAATAAATTATCTTGCAGTACAATTCCAATACAACTGCGCAAACTTCTCATATCATACCGTCTTACATCTATCCCATCTACATAAACTGCACCGTCAGAAACATCATAAAAACGTGGAATTAAACTAGCGAGAGATGACTTTCCTCCCCCACTCGCTCCTACAAGTGCTACCTTCTCTCCCGGCCGCATAGTTAATGACAGATTATGCAATATCTCTTTTTCATCCTCATTGTAACGAAAAGAAACATTATCAAATATAACTTCTCCATCTAATCTTTTAGCTTGCACTGCATTTGGCACATTCACAATATCGTATTTTTCATCTAACAATTCAAACACTCGATCCATCGACGCGAAAGACTGCGTTAATGTTGTAGATGAATTGACGAGGCGACGAAGCGGACTATATAAACTATCCATATATCCAACAAAGGCCACCATTGTCCCAAGTGTTAACGAACCTTGAATTACTTCATACGCTGCAAAACCAATAACAAGTAACGGCCCTAAATCCGTTAACGTATTCACTGCTGAAAACGTTCTCGCCGTCCAACTCGTATGAGTTAGTGCTTTCGTTAAAAATTCATTATTTCTCTTTTCAAACTGTCCTCTTTCATACTCTTCTAATGCAAAACTTCGTGTCACTTGCATCCCTTGAATACGTTCATGTAAATATCCTTGCATAGTGGCTAACGCTTGTGAGCGCTCTTTCGTCAATTTTCGAAGGCGCCCGAAAAAATATTTCACTGCAACTACATAAATAGGTAAGATTAATAAAGCAACAAAGGTTAATTTTATATTCATAGAAAACATAACGATAATGGCAATAACAATTGTTGCAGTATCTAACCAGACATTCATAAGACCGGTAATTACAAAGTCCTTCGTTTGTTCTACATCATGGATTACACGTGAAATAATCTCTCCTGTTTTTGTGTTCGAATAATAGCGTAAGCTCAACTTTTGCAAGTGTCCAAAAATATGCTTTCTTAAATCGTATAGTATTGTATTGGCAATACGCTGCGCGAAATATTGACGATAATATTCTATAGGCGGTCTTAATACTGCAAAAATAAAAAAAGCAATCCCAATTGCGGTTATTAATTGGGACGTTTTTTCTTGAAGCGAACCCCCACCTTGAATAACATCATCAATAATATACTTTAATAACCATGGCATAATAAGCGGAATACCGAACTTAACAAGACCAATAATAATTGTAATAGCAATGAGCCATCGATATGGTTTAACAAATTGTAAATATCTTTTTATACCTTGCACATAATTCCCCCTCTAATAGGACAAACCTGCCGGGGAATCCCCCTGCAGGTTTGTTTTAATTTCTGTACATTAAATATCTTTCGTACCACATATCTACAAAATCCGGTGCGAATGGACCTTTTCTTTGATGAATCCACTGTGTTAAATGTGCTACATTTCGTTTTAAAATTGTATCAATAACAGGTGGATACTGCATGATTTGACTATGCTTTTCATACTCATCTTCATCTAAAAGTGTATATGTCATATCTGGATACACTTTAATATCTAAATCGTAATCAATATACTTTAATGCTTCAGAGTCATATGCAAAAGGAGAACTTAAATTACAATAATAATATACTCCTTCTTCCCTTAGCATTCCAATCACATTAAACCAATAATTGGCATGAAAGTAACAAATCGCAGGTTCACGAGTAATCCATGTCCGGCCATCTGATTCTGTAACTATTGTACGATCATTCGCTCCGATCACAAGACTCTGCGTCCCTTTTAAAATTGTTGTCTCTTCCCACATTCTATGAATGGAGCCATTATGTTTATAACTATGTATTTGTACCTTTTCTCCTTCTTTGGGAAATCCCATATATGCTCCCTTCTTTCAGCTGCAAATGCCCTTCTTAAGTTGCCTCAACTACCCCTTGAACTGCATTCACTTTTTTTCTATTATAACTTTTTTGTCAAAATTTTAAAACTAAAGCGATAAGACCCTAATTTTCACGATGAATTTAATGCAGTTTTATTATTGAATGGCACATCTCCAATCCTTTTAACAAAAGAGAATTCCCATTGGATTAGTAAAACGTATTTTCCGAAGATTAAACGAGGATATAACAAAAGGAAAGCCCTTTCTCGTCTCCATTTAAGGAAGGACTTTCCACCTACAATTCACAACATATCTCATCCTTAATTTGAAATTATTTTTTCGGTTTCAAAAGATTGAATCACGTTATTCGTTTGTTGTTCAAATCTTTCATGCAAAAGCTTTAATGCTAATTCTGTTCTATATATTTCTTGACGGATAAAATGTAATTCTTTTTTATCACACGTATCTCTTTCACTCATTTCAATTTGCTGATATTTTTCTAAATGTGCTTGTAACTTTAACAGCTCATCCATCGTTTCCAATTGCTCTCCTACCAACTTATCAAAATCGTTCATCACTTGCCCCCTTTTTAATTCATTCACCAATTGTAATTCTTATTACATATTTCTAATCGCTAACTTCTTTCTCCTTTGACTACATTTGTTGACTTATTAGAAGTTATGTCGGTCACTACATTTTCATTACAATGACCTCCACCTAAAGAAAACACTTCTCTTGAGTTAGAGAAGTGTTTTTCCTTCATTACTGATTTGAGCTAGAAGATTGTGATTTTTTTGCAGCTGATTGTGCGTTTGCTTGTTTCACTGCATTCACATCTGTTTCAGTTGCAAACTCTGTACCATAGCTAGCATTTGCACTTTGAGCACCAGAAGCTTGTGCTTTCTTTGCTTCTGATTGTGCGTTTGCTTGTTTTACTGATTGTACATTTGTTTCAGTTGCAAATTCTGTACCATAGCTAGCATTTGTACTTTGAATGCTAGCACCAGAAGTTGCCTTATTATAACCTTGTTGTTTTTTACTCATCTTTCTCACCTCCACAACAAATAATGTAACCAATCTATCTAGAATCTATCCGTAATTTTCTTTTTATAATTTCCGCATATATCTCTTATCACTCATTCAAACTACAAATGACGGAGGTGGATATATGTACGCTGGACGCGATATGACTGAACTAACTATGATTTCAAAAAATGAATGGAAAGAAGATGAATTAGCTTATTTTCATCATTCATTTCAGCAAATTATGCCTTATCTAAACGTAGAGGGGCAAACGATTTATAAAGAAATTGTGAAAGAAATTGAGTCACGGGGTGGATTATAAAAGCGCGATTCTTTAAACTCAGAGTACAAAATTATTTTCAATAAAAAAACGTGTTCCAAAATTCTAGAACACGTTTTTTTCATTTATTGCATTGTAATTTTCTCAACACAATTTTCGTAAATAGTACGATGTGATTTCGAGAAAGGTAACTGTTCAAATGCTTCTTTCGATACAAACTTTAATGTATCTGTGTCGGTAATATCGCCTGTTATCTTTCCGTAAAACACGAATATATCCCAAGTACGGTGTGTAAAAGTATGTTGTACATTCATCGCGTATTCATCAATTGAAACAGAGAGTCCGAAGCTTTCCTTCATATAATCCGTAAGCTGTTGTTTCTGATTTCGAATACCTTCACCGAGTTCAATATTCGGGAACTCCCACATATTAGCCAATAGTCCCGCACTTGGGCGTTTATTAATTACGTAACGACCATCTTCAGTTTGAAGCACTCCTGCAACGAGCGGTACCATTGTAGGTGCTTTCGCTTTACTTTTCACTGGTAGTTCTTTTTGAACACCCTCAGCATACCCTCGGCAATGTTCACGCACAGGACAAAGTAAGCAAGATGGGTTTTTCGGTATACAAATTAATGCCCCTAATTCCATCAAACCTTGATTAAAATAAGATGGATTTTCTGTTGAGATAATTTCGCGCACAATATCTTCAAAAACTTTTCTAGTCTTTGGTTTTGCAATATCATCCCACACTGATAAAATACGAGATAATACGCGCATAACGTTTCCATCAACTGCTGGCTCTGGTATACCGAATGCAATGCTTAAAATGGCACCTTTTGTATATGGTCCCACTCCTTTTAATTTTTCTATTTTCTTTACATCACTCGGTACTTCCCCGTTATATACTTCTTTTACCTCTTTTACTGCGGCATGTAAATTTCGTGCTCTAGAATAATAACCTAAGCCTTCCCATGCTTTTAATACTTCTTCATCATCGGCATTTGCTAGCGCCTCAAGCGTAGGAAACTTCCCCATAAAATTTGCGTAATATGGTTTTACAGCTTCTACCCGTGTTTGCTGTAACATAATTTCAGAAACCCAAACACGGTATGGATCTTTATTTTTTCGCCACGGTAAATCGCGTTGTTCTTTTTCAAACCAACCAATTAAATCATTTTGAAACTGCTCTATGTTAAACTTATTTAATATTTCAAGTGTCAAACTTGATCCCCCTCATTTTTTTGCATATAAGTACTATTATAAAGATTTTAGGAAAAAATTTAAGTAAGATGACATAGGAAATAGAAGGCAAAGGACTTGAGGTATCGAATAAAAAGAGTTACATTAATAAAAAACGGAGGTGGATTTCTATGGATACAGCCACTCACCTTGTTATGGGCGTTACTCTAGGCAGTTTGGCAACGTTAGATCCAGTCATAGCACAAAGTGATATTGGGCCACAAGCAGTGATGCTTGCAACAATTGCCGGTTCCAATATTCCTGACATCGATACAGTTTTAAAATTGCGTAATAACGCTAAATATATAAGAAATCATCGTGGAATTACTCATTCCATTCCTGCAGTGATTCTTTGGTCATTCCTTATAAGTGGCATCTCTTTCGCCTTCTTTTCAGACGCTCCATATCTGCATCTATTACTTTGGTCATTTATTGCCGTCTTTCTTCATGTCTTTGTGGATATTTTCAATGCCTATGGTACACAGGCATTACGGCCCTTCACAAGAAAATGGGTAGCACTCGGCATAATTAATACGTTCGATACTGTCATTTTCTTTATCCATATACTCGCTATCGCCTGTATGCTTGTCGGAGCACATAAAGGATACACTGCTTTAGCAGCGTATATATTAATGTTTGTTTACTACATCGGCCGCATTATGATGCATCGAAATATCAAAAGTGTAGTATACAAACGTTTCAAAAATGTAGAGAAAGTAATTATTTCTCCCTCTTACAAATTTTATCATTATCATTTAGCCGTCGTTACAACTGAACATTACTACGTCGCAAGATGGCACCGCGGTAACATTCTTGTATACGATAAATTTGATCGTGTACCATTCCCGAATACTGCCATTATGCAAGCTGCTGTGCGGGATGAAAATATCTCTGCTTTCTTATCTTTTTCGCCTGTATACCGCTGGGATATTTTCGATTATGATAACTATTCTGAAGTTCGGTTCATTGATTTACGGTATCGAAGTAAAGATTATTATCCATTCGTTGCAATCGTTCAGCTCGATCAAAATTTAAATATTATTAGTTCATATACAGGGTGGATTTTCAGCGAAGAAAAACTTCGAAAGAAACTGGAATTGCTCCCACATTAAAAAAAGCGACCTAAGTCGCTTTTTTTAATGTTTCAAATGATCTTCTTGATTGATCAAATGGCTATACTTCGGATTATTTGTACGCATTTCATGAAGGCGCCCTCCATGATTATTAATCCATGTTCGTACCACTTGCTCAGTCATTTCATCACCTTGGTAACGGCCTGATTTAGCATAAGTTGTTTGAAAATCTTCCCACAGTAATTCAACCCATGCACGAGCTTGTGCGTAAGAAAGGTTGTCATTCTTATCTAATAATTCTTTTGTTAATGTTTCATAAATATCATTCATGTTCTATTCTCCTTTTACCTATTTATTCCCTTAATTTCTAAAGGATAGTTTTTTCTATTTTGCACATTCTATAATTGATACTTCTTAAAGAGGTATCAACTGATAATGAGGGGGCGTTCTTAATGGGTAGACAAGCCGAATTTTGGTCTGAATCAAAAAATAACAGCAAAATCGAAGGTCAACCGAAGGCGAAATCACGCTTCGCTTCGAAAAGACCTAACGGCACAATTAACACGCACCCACAAGAACGTATGCGTGCTGCAAATCAGCAGGAAGAGTAGTACAAACTAAACTAAACTAAATTAACTTCCTACACGAGGTGATAAAGATGAGCTACCGTGACCATTTAGATAGTCGTTCTGAATTATTTAACCATACGTGGACTCGTCCGAAACATGCGAAAGCGCAAGTTAACGGACAGACGCAACAAACCCAGTCTCTCATTATATTGGCAAATGAATCTAAAAAACGCCAATTTTAGAATCTCCTATCTCCTTTAACGCCTACCAAAGATGAAAACCAGAGAGATATTCACTCTCTGGTTTTTATTTTTCCTGCAGCAAGGAAATTGGTATTCCAATCTCTTCATTATCATTTTGCTTATATCCCCAAGCAAATACCCCATTGAAATACGTAATTTTAAATAATATACCAGGTTCTTCTACTAATTCATATGTCTCACCAATACGGAATTTGTTTATATCAGTCATATAAGCACGAGCCATAGCCATCTTTCTCATTAATACATCGAATTCATTTACAATTCCAAGTTGCTCAGCCTTTACAGCTTGCTCCTTCAAAACCCCAATTTCTTCTCGAAGCTCATGTGGTGTCATTTCACTGTAGCGTTTTGGTATATTCATCTTATTCCCTCATCCTTCTTCTCGTTTCATTTGCAAAAATATCTCTATCTCATCAATAGAGAATCCTTTTCGATATAACGCTTGTTTCATCTTATTTTCGAATGTCCATCCATCATACTTCTTATATTTCTCATAATATTTATTCCCATGATAGTGTAACGCTTCTTGCTGCTTTTCGTCATCTTTTTCGTCTTTCAATTCTTCAAGACAAATTTGAATCACATCTCTAGAATAGCCTTTACGAACAAGCATTTCTTCTAACTTTTGTTTCATTTGTAAAAATGAATGCTTTTGATAAGATTTTTTCTTCTTTTCTATAAGAACTAAAGCATTTTCAATTTGCTTCTCCTTTGGATACTCTTGTAAACTATGTGTAATGATTAGGTCCTGAACACCTTTACTTATCAGCGCTCTTCTAATAACAGTTGGGCCTTTTTGATTTACATTACTTTGCGTTCGTACATACAAAGTGGCGTACTCTTTATCATTAATATATCGATCATGTAATAATTTCGAAATGACTTCAGAGATGATGGCCTGCCCCACTTCTTTTTTTTGTAAAAAATCTTCTACTTCTTGTTTTGTTCTCATCTGATATGATAAATAGGAAATGGCTTGTAAATATGCTTTTTGTACCTCTTCATTGTACAAAATATTTCCTAACTCTACTTCATCAATTTCTAAACCTTTTTGTAATCCATGTTTCATTAAGATTACTTGATTTACACTAAATCCGTACTCTTCACCTTGACCTTTATCAATATAAATATTAAATCGTTCTTTCGATCGTTTTTGTACTTCTATTTTTGTAATGACAGCCATACTCTCACCTCTCTATTATTTTAACATAGTCAAGAAACATTTTTGCTTTTCAAGAATATATATAATGAGGAGGAAATTCTTGTGAAAATCGCAATTTCTGGTGGCTCTGGCTTTATAGGCAAATACCTTTCTAGTTTTTTTATTCAAAAGGGATATACCGTCTATATTCTTACTCGAAAAAAGGTAGATGAAACTTCAGATCCTAACCTTCAATACGTACAATGGACACCTGACTTGCACACTTTTCCCCTCTCTTCTATCGATGTAATTATTAATCTAGCGGGGGAGTCTATTAATAGTAGATGGACAAAGAAACAAAAGGAAACAATTTTAAATAGTAGGATTCAAACAACAACAGGGCTCATTAAACAATTGCAAGCACTCAAAACAAAACCACACACATTTATTAACGCAAGTGCTATTGGATACTATGGAACATCTGAAACCGAATCTTTTACAGAACAACAAGAGACTCCCGGGAATGACTTTTTAGCAAATACAGTATATTTATGGGAGCAAGAAGCATCTAAAGCCCGCTCCCTTGGAATAAGAACTATCTATGCAAGATTTGGAGTCGTATTAGGGGCAGATGGAGGCGCTTTTCCAAAAATGTTACTCCCCTATCAATTATATATCGGAGGTACAATTGGATCTGGAAACCAATGGTTATCATGGATTCATTTAGATGATGTCGTTCGCATGATTGATTTCATCATACACAAAAAAGACATTGCCGGGCCTCTTAATATTACAGCGCCAACACCGATAAGGATGAAAGAATTCGGTAAAACCATTGCCACTATAACCGAACGACCTCATTGGTTACCTGTTCCTCCATTTGTACTTCGCGCTTTACTCGGTGAGATGAGTATACTCGTATTAGAAGGACAACATGTATTACCTAATAAAGCTATTGAATATGGATATCAATACACATTTCCAACAGTAAACCATGCATTACAAAATATACTCTTGCATACAATATAGTACTTCTAAAATAAAATTTTAAAGGGAACTTATCCCGCTATTTGCAGACGATAAGACTCTCACCTCAAAATTCGACTGTAAAGCAAAGAAGTTAGGTGGGGGCCGGCTGTCCGTAAAAGCCCGATTGTGAGGGCTAATAATCAGTGGGGGATGAATCCCCTTTACTTTATCCCCTCCAAAACTTTCATTTTCTAGACTCCGGAGCATTACTACACGAAAAACCTTTCAGTTGCTTTGTCTAAACTTATACTACACACATTACAAGGTGACGGAAATGAGGTATCTATGAAAATACTGCTCAAACAAGCCATTGTATATCCTATTACATCCCAAAAGTTTCAAGGAGATGTACTCGTTACAGGAGAACGAATCACCGCGGTTAAACCTTATATTGATCCTACTCAAGATATGACCGTTATAGATGCACGAGCTCTTCATCTCCTACCTGGATTTATTGATGTCCATACTCACCTTGGCCTCTACGATGAAGGTACCGGTTGGGCTGGCAATGATGCGAATGAAACATCTGAAGTTTTAACACCACATATCCGTTCTTTAGACGGAATCCATCCTTTTGATATTGCATTTCAAGATGCTGTACAAAATGGAATTACAACTGTTCACGTTATGCCTGGAAGCCAAAACATTATAGGGGGTACTACTTGTGTCATAAAAACCGCTGGAACTTGTATTGATCATATGATTATTCAAGAACCTGCTGGTTTAAAAATTGCCTTTGGAGAAAACCCTAAAAAGGTCCATAGCAACGGAACAAAAGAATCAATTACACGTATGGGAATTATGGGCTTGCTTCGAGAATCCTTCTACGAAGCACAACACTACGGACATGAAGCTGATTTTCGAATGCTTCCTATTTTAAAAGCACTCCGCCGGGAAATACCGGTACGTATCCACGCTCACCGTGCAGATGATATTAATTCGGCTTTACGCTTTGCGACAGAATTCAATCTTGATTTACGTATTGAACATTGTACTGAAGGACACTTTATTGTTGAGGAACTTTCGAAACACAATTTAAAGATTTCAGTTGGCCCTACTCTTACAAGACGTTCAAAAATCGAACTTAAAAACAAAACATGGGATACTTACCATATATTATCGAAAAGTGGAATAGAAGTCTCTATTACAACAGATCACCCTTATACACCTATTCAATATTTAAATGTTTGCGCTGCCATTGCAGTAAGAGAAGGATTAGATGAAAAAACAGCGTTGGAAGGAATCACTATTTTTCCAGCTCGAAATTTACGTTTAGAGGATAGAATTGGAAGCATTGAAGTTGGAAAAGATGCTGATCTCGTGTTGTGGACTCACCATCCTTTCCATTATTTAGCCAAGCCTGTACTCACGATGATTGACGGAAAAATAATTTACAAAAAAAATAAAAAAAACTAGTTTATTTTTTTGACTAGATAAAGTATTATACGATTATAAACTGAATGAAACCATAATCAATTTGTGTCGTGATTATCATTTTCAAATTGATGAATGGGGAAGGCAAATGGTGCGCCACCAGCGTTATAAACTGGTTCTAGTGGGTTCGATTCCCACCCCGAAATTTTTTAAAGATTGATATAAAAATTTCGAGGGTGGGGTGTTTTTTCGTCATGCTACCCTCGTGTGAGGAGGAGTTAGTATGTTGAAAAAACGCGACTTACACGACAGCCACGTTCTATACGAGTTAATGGTGGATCCAGCTGTCTTCCCTTTTGTGCGTCAAAAGGCTTATTCTTATGAAGAATATTTATTTTTAACGAAACAAACAATTGAAGCCGAAGAGCGTGGAGAATTGATCTCACGCACAATTTTAGATGAATGGGGTAACCCCATCGGCACGATTACTTTATTTGATGTGCAAGAAAAAGCCGGATTCCTCGGGACATGGCTTGGCAAACCATATCATGGTAAAGGATATAATAAATTGGCAAAAGATTCATTTTTTAGCGAACTTTTCTATGAATTAGATATTGAAACGATCTTTATGCGTATTCGTAAAATAAATATCCGTTCTATTAAAGCTGCCGAAAAACTACAATATGTAAATCTAGCAAACGAAACAAGAAAAGCCGTTTATGATGAAATTAACGCGCATGAAGAAGTATATAACTTATATGAAATTCCAAAAGATCAATATACACTTGCAACAATGCGAGATACAGCCTTCCAAGAAGCACACCAATTAAAAGAAGCATAATCTAAAATTTCAGAAATGATAATTAATCAATACTAGTTTAACATATATGTATATCACCCCATGTCTTTGGAAACGATAGATAGTGACTTTAGGACACGAGGTGATTTGTAATGGATAAAAAGAAACGTGATAAAGCAAAAAACACATTATCTAGTACACAAGAAGTTCTCTATCAACGAGAATTCCGAAAAGCAGATCGTGCAGCGGGTTATCGCTCAAAAGGTATTTAAAGTGAAAATGAATAATTAGAAGATTTCCCCCTAATTATTCATTTTCATTACATAAGTTTTTCTAAGTGATAGGATAGAATTGAAAAAGGTTCCTTATAAATAAGGAACCTTTTTCTGTGGACAACTTTATCCACAACACCTGTACAATTGTGCATAAATTCAAAAAACATTTTACAAATTCATTTATTTAAACGAATACCAAATGTAAGAATTGTGGATATTTTTCTAAAAATTGTGGACTATGTGGATATAGTTGTTAATATTCCGACTTTACTGTCTAATAAAAACGCAATCCTTTGTGGATAAGTTAATAATGCACGTTTATTTTTGTTAAAATAATAAAAAACCCTCTTTAAAAGTTTAAAAGAGGGGTTTCATATTAAGTAAAAGATTCGGCAAGAGCTGGTGATTTAATAGGTATATGATTCGGCTCTGCATGATTTTCTGCCAAAATTGTATCCACGATATGACCTGCCGGTTCAGGACGATAAATACTCTTCATGGCTTCTTTCATTTGGAGAAGCTTCATATCATCTTGTAATAACGCCTCTGTTTTTGCAAAAACCTCACTGTCATCACGGATTACAACTGCAGCCCCTTTTCTTTCAAAATACAACGCATTTTCATTTTCTTGTCCCGGGACAGGCTTATATAAAATGACAGGTACTTGTAATGCTGCTGCTTCGCTTAATGTAATACCACCTGGCTTCGTAATCATACAAGAAGTAACACGGAATAACTCATCAATATTTTCAACATAACCAAATACTTTTAAAGCATCAGAACTTTTCTCCTGTAGTCCCAATAAATCCTGCTTTAAAGCTTCGTTTTTCCCACAAACGACAACTACTTGTAAATTTGGTACTGACATAAATGACTGGCATAGTTCTTTTACACTCCCAAGCACACCATGAGCACCTGCTACAATTAGTAAAATCTTTTTATCCTTACATAACTGATATTTATTATATATAATTTCTGGATTTATCTTTAGCTCAAAACTGCTACGAATCGGAATCCCTGTTTCAACAATTTGCTCTGAAGGCACACCAATATCAACCATCACCTTTTTCACATGATCAGTTGCTACAAAATAACGATCTACTTCTCGATGAATCCATATTTTATGCACGCAAAAATCCGTTAATACGTTATAAACAGGAATAGAAATACCTATTTGTTTTTTCAATTCTGGTACAGCGATGATTGGAAAGGTATTGATAACAATATCCGGTTTCTCCGCCTGTAAGAGCGACTTCAAACGTTTTCTCCCAAAATTCGCATACCAAGATGCTATTTTCTTATCATAAATTTTTTCTACACCGTAATAAAACAAACGATATAATTCTTTTCCTATCGTATAACTTTTTAAATACAAATATTTTGTAATATCGGTTATAACCGGATGTGATTCTCCAAACAAGTCGCATACGATTACATCTTTGATTCCTTTTTGGCGAAATGTTTGTTCTAATGTTTTTGCTACTTGCACATGACCGTTACCGTAATGTGCAGTTAATATTAAAACCTTGGGGTTTTTTATCAAACAAATCCACTCCTAGCTTTTTGTTTCTCCATATTGCATATACGACAATAGGAAAAACATTTTCCTTAAAAATTACATACTCGGATTCCAATACTCTCCTGTTAGCTATGTACCTGTCGTGGATATGCAAAGCATATAAGATTGACCCCTTAATCCTATCTGTGCTCATATCTTTACATTATACTTTCCTATAAGAGCTTTCGCAATAACTTACAAACGTTCTATATTCCATGATACTCATTCTTTTACTTCTTAATTCTTTTTACTATTTTGATTTCCCTTTACAATTATGTAAATTTCTCCGCTTATTCTTTACAAAAATATGGATATTCTATTTTCAGTATACTCCTTTCTAAATATATACTCTATATTTTCTTATGAAGAAACAAAAAGCCTAATCCAATATATGGATTAGACTGCTTTTAAAATATGTTTCGCATGTTCAACATTTTCTTCTGTCGGTGGATTCACATCCGCAAGTGGATACTTATGTCCAAGTGCCTCCCATTTATAGACGCCAAGCTTATGATATGGCAACACTTCCACTTTCTTAACATTAGATAAGCTTTGAATAAAGCTTGATAATTTTTGCAGATCTTCTTCACCATCAGTAACACCAGGAACCAATACATGTCTTACCCAAATTGGTTTCTTTCTGTCTGATAAATAACGAGCAAATTGTAAAATATGTTCATTGGGTTTCCCTGTTAATTTACGATGTTTCTTTGAATCAATATGCTTCAAATCCAATAAAACTAAATCTGTATAATCCATTAAAATATTTAGCTTGCTTTGGAATTCTGGTTCTTCAGAATAACAACCGCCAGAAGAATCGATTGTTGTATGGATACCAGCTTCTTTGCACTTTTTAAACAACTCAATTAAGAAGTCTAACTGTAGTAGTGGCTCTCCACCGCTAACCGTTATACCGCCTCCAGAAGCTTCAATAAATGGAAGGTAACATGTCACATCCTGCATCACTTCTTCAACTGTTATTTCTTTTCCCTTACCAATCTCCCACGTATCAGCATTATGACAATATTGACAACGTAATAAACACCCTTGTGTAAATATGACATAACGAATCCCTGGGCCATCAACAGTACCACAAGACTCTACAGAATGTATTCTTCCTTTTACCATGTTACTTCCTCCTTTATTGAAACAGCCCCCCTCCACCATATATTAAAAGCAGAGGGGCACTTTTTTCACTTACATGCTTTCATGCATTGTACGGTTAATTACATCAATTTGCTGTTCACGAGTTAATTTAATAAAGTTAACAGCGTAACCAGATACACGAATTGTTAATTGTGGATATTTTTCAGGATGCTCCATTGCGTCCATTAATGTTTCACGATTAAATACGTTAATATTTAAGTGATGTCCTTCTTTTATTGCGTATCCATCAAGCATAGATACTAAGTTACGTACTTGTACATCATCTTCTTTACCAAGCGCTTTTGGAATAATAGAGAATGTATTAGAAATACCATCTTGTGCATCTTCATATGGTAATTTAGCTACAGATAATAATGACGCTAATGCACCTTTTGTATCACGGCCATGCATTGGGTTTGCACCTGGTGCAAATGGTTCTCCAGTACGACGTCCATCTGGAGTGTTACCAGTTTTCTTACCGTATACAACGTTAGATGTGATTGTTAAGATTGACATTGTATGAACAGAATTGCGATATGTTTTATGTTTGCGAAGCTTATTCATAAATGTTTTCACAAGATTTACTGCGATTTCATCTACACGATCATCATTGTTACCGTATTTAGGGAAATCTCCCTCGATTTCGAAATCAACTGCAATACCATTTTCATCACGAAGTGGTTTTACTTTTGCATATTTAATTGCACTTAAAGAGTCTGCTACTACAGATAGACCCGCGATACCTGTTGCCATCGTACGAAGAACGTTTGTATCATGAAGTGCCATTTCAATACGTTCATAGCTATATTTATCGTGCATGTAGTGGATAACATTTAATGTGTTTAAATATAGACCCGCTAACCATTCCATTGTCATATCAAACTTATGCATAACTTCTTCATAATCTAATACTTCAGAAGTAATTGGTGCGTACTCAGGACCAACTTGAGCTTTTGATTTTTCATCTTTACCACCGTTAATCGCATATAATAATGCTTTTGCTAAGTTTGCACGTGCTCCAAAGAACTGCATTTGTTTACCAATTCTCATTGCAGATACACAACAAGCAATACCGTAGTCATCACCATATTCTGGACGCATAATGTCATCATTTTCGTATTGAATTGCTGATGTTTTAATAGACATTTTCGCACAGTAGTTTTTAAAGTTTTGTGGTAATTGTTTAGACCAAAGAACTGTTAAGTTTGGTTCTGGT
Source organism: Bacillus sp. LK2 (assembly GCF_001043575.1). Classification (NCBI taxonomy): domain Bacteria; kingdom Bacillati; phylum Bacillota; class Bacilli; order Caryophanales; family Bacillaceae; genus Bacillus; species Bacillus sp. LK2. The sequence goes on along the minus strand of NZ_LDUK01000049.1, from coordinate 48,875 downwards.
GCTGGCCCTAAATTATCTAATGTATGCAAGAAGCGGAATGAGTTCTTTGTTACTAATGGACGACCGTCTAGTGCAATACCACCGATAGATTCAGTTACCCAAGTTGGATCTCCAGAGAATAGTTCATTATAATCAGGTGTTCTTGCAAATTTCACAAGACGTAATTTCATAATGAAATGGTCAACAATTTCTTGTGCTGCTTCTTCTGTTAAAGTACCATTTGCTAAATCTCTTTCAATATAAATATCTAAGAATGTAGAAGTACGTCCAAGGCTCATTGCTGCCCCATTTTGTTCTTTAATTGCTGCAAGATAAGCGAAGTATAACCATTGGAATGCTTCTTGTGCATTTGTTGCTGGCTTAGAAATATCGAAGCCATGAGAAGCGGCCATTTGTTTTAATTCTTGAAGTGCACGCATTTGCTCAGATAATTCTTCGCGTAAACGCATTGTCTCTTCGCTCATTACACCACCAGTTAAATTAAAATCAGCTTTTTTCGCTTCAATTAAATGGTCTATACCATATAACGCTACGCGACGATAATCACCGATAATACGTCCACGTCCATATGCATCTGGAAGACCAGTAATAACGCCTGATTTACGAGCTGCTTTCATTTCTGGTGTATATGCATCAAATACACCTTGGTTATGAGTTTTGCGCCAGTCTCTGAAAATACTACTAAGTTCTTTGTCCATTTCATATCCATAAGCTTCACAAGCTTGTTCTGCCATACGAATACCACCATATGGTTGTAAAGAACGTTTAAATGGTTTATCAGTTTGGAAACCGACTACCGTTTCAATATCTTTATTTAAATATCCTGGTTCATGTGATGTAATAGAAGAAACAATTTTTGTATCCATATCAAGAACGCCACCGTTTTCACGTTCCTTTGTTGTTAAATCCATTACTTGATCCCAAAGTTTTTTCGTTGCTTCAGTTGCTCCCGCTAAGAAAGAGTCCTCCCCTTCGTAAACGTTTACATTATTTAAAATGAAATCGCGAACATCAATCTCTGCTTTCCACTTTTCACCTTTAAAGTTTTCCCACGCGTTTTTTACGTTTTCTAATACTTGAGTCATCCTAATCTCCTCCATTTTTGATTAGTACAGGACTAAGATTTTTTATATAACAGCTTACACACTTAGAATACTACTTTTTTTCGGAAGTGGACGAAATAGTTGTGACATGTTTGTGAAATGTTGAGCAAACTACTATATACATAGTGTAAACTTCATTTTAAATCCTTTGTAATTAACCCTTTCTTTAATTGTATTTTTTGGGTACCCTTATATACGAGTCCTATTTTGTAATATAAGAACGATACCCATTGTAGAGCTGTAATACTCTTATCTCCTAATCTGTTATAGTTTTTTATAGCAGACTGAAAAGAAGTGTACCTATTAGGTACACTTCTTTTCACAATAAGATAAAGTGAAGCTTTAATCAGTGTGGGCTTTTAAGTCCAGCACTCCTCCAGAACCGCTATATAACTCCTCTATTTCTATTTCCAAGCGCTTCTTTGAAAAAAAAGACTATCCAAAAAGGACAGTCTTTTACACTTCTATTTTTCGTAACATCGTGTAAATGTCATTATTCACTTTACCAAAGGATTTAATGTTATTTTGAATGTTAGATAATAAAACAACATACACACTTCCATTTTTACTAAATCCATTTAAACAATTCCAACCTGGCATTACACCGTGATTCGAATAACTTCCCGGATCTACATACCATCCAAATCCATAATCCTTTTTCACAGCTGTAAACATTTGATTGTAACTCTCTTTTGAAATTAATTTTCCAGAGAATAACGCTTCATTAAATAAATATAAATCATGCGCGCTTGTATATATATCACCGCAACCATATAGTTGTGACATGCTCGGAATATTAGGTGTTGTCATATTATTATTTACTATTTTATAACCAGTTGATGGGAATCTTGTTTGTTCTAACGCTTTACCAAAACCAGAATGCTTCATACCAGCAGTAGCAAAGATGTGCTGTTTAATATATTCTTCTAATGGTTGCCCACTTACTTTTTCAACAATGTAGGCAAGTATGGAGTAATTCGAATCTGAATACTTCCATTTCTCTCCTGGAGCCCCAATACGCTTTTGGTTTCCTATTCGCTTTATCAATTCCTCATGAGAAATATCATCTTTTCCCTGCTCATATTCAGGAATTCCTGATGTATGTGTTAATAAATGTTTTAACTGAATACCATTACCTTGAGGAAAATCCGGAATATACTTTGCAACTGTATCCTCTACTTGTAATTTATTTTGATCTTTCAGCTGCATAATAGCCGTTGCTACAAACGCCTTTGAGATAGAGCCAATATAAAAAGCCGTTTCCGAATTATTCGGTATTTGTTTCTCTTTATTCGCCATACCGTATCCTTTATTCAAAAGGACTTTTCCATTCTTCACAATAACAGCTGTTCCACTAAAACCTGTGCCCTGCAAATATTGATCCAATTGAGCGTTTTCATTAATTTCTTGAGGTGGTCCTTCTGCCTGCTTCTCAATTACTTGTGCTTGCTTTGCTAGTTCTTCCTGTTCTTTCAGTTCTTTTTGTTTTTGAGCCTCTTGCCTTTTCATTTCTTCTTTCTTTTTTATCTCTTCTTGTTTCTTCATTTCTGCTGCTGCTTTTAAAGTTTCCTCTTTTTTATTATGCGCAACAATTTTTGTATACATGAAATATACAAGTGAAAATAGTAGGGCTAGAATAATTGTTCTTTTTATGTATACAATCGACCGATTTGCTTTCCCATTAACAGTATTTTTTTCCTGATCCATGATTACCTTTTTCCCCTTATTTACCGATAATTTAATTCATCTACACAAGACTTTTTCCACATCATTTCTGTAGATTAAAGACACTCCATTCTATGTCATCCCTACTTTATCACGCACCGAACATATTACCAACCTATATGTACAAAAAAGAAAAAGAAAATTTACAAAAGTAAGATTCACGTTATTTTTTTAACATAAAAAAAGAGGATATCCTCTAAAAGACCGTTATTATCAATCTTTCGGGATATCCTCTTATCTAATTATTTATACGTGCTTTTTCATATCATCAGCAACAGACTCAACGTTTGTACCTACGATAACTTGTACACTTGTGTTACTTAATTTCATAACACCTTTTGCACCTGCGCGTTTTAATGCTGGTTCATTTACTAAACCTGCATCTTTCACTTGTAGGCGTAGACGCGTTGCACAGTTATCAATAACTGTTAAATTGTCTTTTCCACCTAAAGCAGTTACATAAGTTTCACCAATTGAACCAGCAACTGGTGCATCACCATCTTCAACTAACTCATCGTCATCTTCACGACCAGGAGTTTTTAAGTCGAACTTCTTAATTAAGAAGTAGAATACTACAAAGTAAATTGCTGCGTAAATTAAACCGATTCCCGCTAGTAACACTGGTTTTGTTGCAATACCAAAGTTTAAGAAGTAATCAATTGCACCGGCACTAAATGTGAAACCATCGTGAATGCCAAGTGTTGTTGTAATGAATAAAGAAAGACCTGTTAATACTGCATGAATACCATATAATACTGGTGATAAGAACATGAATGAGAATTCGATTGGTTCTGTAATACCAGTTAAGAATGAAGTTAATGCTAGACCACCTAACATACCTGTAACCATTTTACGTTTTTCTGGTTTAGCAGCTGCAATCATTGCGAAACATGCTGCTGGTAAACCGAACATCATAACTGGGAAGAAACCAGTCATAAACATACCTGCTGTTTTATCCCCTGCAAGGAAACGAGCGATATCACCATTTACAACATTACCTGCTGCATTTGTAAAGTCACCAAACACGAACCAGAAGTATGTGTTCATTACGTGGTGTAAACCAATTGGGATTAATAGACGGTTTAATAGACCGAACAGACCTGAACCAATTGCACCTAAATTAACAATTCCATGAGCTAATGCATCGATTCCATTTTGAATTGCTGGCCAAATTTGTGCGAATAGAATTCCTAATATTAGCATCACAACCGATGTAACAATCGGAACGAAACGTTTTCCAGCAAAGAAACCTAACCATTCTGGAAGTTTAATTTTATGGAATTTATTATAAAGGAATCCTGCTATAACACCGACAATAATACCACCTAAAACTTTCATATCCACTTTAGTCGATAATTCGGCTGCCTTAGATACTTGTGTCATTGTATCTGCAAGCTTAGATGGATCTACATTTGCGCTATTACCTATTAAATCTTGAACTTTACCTAATTTATCTTGTAATTCTGCAGTAGAATATCCCTTACTAAGGGCATCAATACTGTTTTTCATAACCAAATAACCAATTGCACCTGCAAGACCTGCGGCACCACTACCATCAACTGAAAGACCGATTGCAATACCGATTGCAAAAATAAGTGCTAAATTATCAAAAACAGCTGCACCGGCCTGTGCCATAACAGGAATATCAAATACATCTGGTTGCCCTAAACGAAGCAATAATCCTGCTGCTGGTAGTACGGCGATTGGAAGCATTAACGCTTTACCAATACGTTGTAAAAACTGCAACATTTTAATTCCCCCTATCAAATTTATGAAATCGTTATCATTATAATTACGCTTTAGAAAACGCTTTCTATTACATAACCATAATAACATATAGTTGTATAGATGTGTAGTTTTTATTTTCGAACTTTTTATGGATAAGTTTTCTATTTCCAAACTGTTATATAAAAGGAAAATTCTCCTTACTAACTACAAAATATACAGGCAAAAAAAACTTATTATAGCACAGATAACTTTCGTTTTATCATTCCACTTTTTCATGTTATTATTTATTTCCGAGCATATCGGGAATAGTAAACTTAGTCAATTCGAAATAGGAGCGTTGGTACTATGCAGTGCATTGAAACAAACAACTTACAACAGTTGTTAGAACAAGTAAAACCATATACGAAAAAAGGAAAACTTGCTACTTATATCCCCGAACTAGGAAATGCAAATCCAGATGATTTAGGTATTGCCATTTTCCATAAAGAGACAGAATATATTCATGCTGGTAACTCACAAACATTATTTACTCTTCAAAGTATTTCCAAAGTAATTACACTTGCCCTTGCCCTTTTAGATTGTGGTGAAGAATATGTATTTTCTAAAGTCGGAATGGAACCAACTGGTGATCCATTTAATTCTATTATTAAACTAGAAACAACAAGCCCTTCCAAACCTCTTAATCCAATGATTAATGCAGGTGCATTAGCTATTACAAGTATGCTTGCTGGTAATAATAACGAAGAAAAGATGGAACGCATTCTTCGATTTGTACGTGATATAACAGATAATCCTACTATTAATTATTCTTCTAAAGTTGCCACTTCTGAATTAGAGACAGCTTACTTAAACCGTTCACTTTGTTACTATATGAAACAAAACGGTATTATTGATAGCGATATTGAAGAACTTATGGATTTATATACACGTCAATGTGCAATTGAGGTTAACTGTATCGATTTAGCACGTATTGGTTTAATTTTTGCAATGGACGGATATGATCCATATAAGAAGAAACAAATTATCCCAAAACATATTACAAAGATTTGTAAAACATTTATGGTTACTTGCGGAATGTATAACGAATCTGGTGAATTTGCAATACGTGTTGGAATCCCTGCGAAAAGTGGTGTAGCCGGTGGTATTTTCGGTTGCGTAAAAGGTGAAATGGGAATCGGGATCTTCGGACCAGCTTTAGATGCAAATGGAAATAGTATCGCTGGTTTTAAAATTCTTGAACTCCTTTCTGCTCAAGAAAGTTGGAGCATATTTTAATTCGGAAGTTATCCTGCTATACTAGCAGGATTTTTTATTTCATGAAAATTTCAGTTCCACTAGGCATTACTATGCTGCCCAAAAACATTAAGGAAAGTTTCTCTTTATTATGCATATTTGCTCCCCCCTCCTGAATAATATAGTACAACCTAGCGCTATATGTGGAGGTGTAAAAGATGAAACTTATATTTCAAATGGCGAAACAACCTGTTCTTGAAAAAACAATTCTTCTTTTTATATTGAGTATTGTAGAAAGTTTGAAGCTAAAAGTTGTTTCACTCGATGAAGCACACCGATACATATTCAATTTAGAAGTGCTTGAACTATTAATGGATCGGAACATCGATGATCAAGTATTAGAACTGATTCATTTCGGAATGGGACTTGAAGATATTCACCATGTGCTGCCTGAAGAACTTGAGCATAGTATTGAAGAGCTAAAATGGCTTTGTATTCAAGTTTTAAGTGAATACAGCATGCACGAAGAATCTGAACAACTAATTGAAGATATACGCTAAAAAGCACCTATGTAGGTGCTTTTAATGTTTTTTCAAACTATTTTTATACGTTTCAATATTAACAGGTAGCTCTTCTTCTTCTAAAGTATGTTCATTTACATCTTTATGAATGAAAGCACCTTTAGGAGGCTTATGATCACCTTTTTTCTTATGATCAAATGATTTTCCACGTCCCATATAGATTCCCCTTTCATTAAAGCGTTCAATAATTAGTATGCAAAAACTACTGTCGATATATGCAGCCCTTTGATGTATTTCCAAGGAAATACTCGAATATTGCTTTTTACTTTTCTTATAATATTTGATCTATTCCAATAAGAATTAATAACACCCCTGCAATAACTGTTGCCCATTTCCCTAAATATTCCGCTAAAAATCTTTTCCCAACATACGCAAACCCACTAATGCAAATGAAACTAAATATCCCAGAAATAATTGCTGTAAGCCAAAGATTTAAATTTGTTACCCCTGCATCAAATCCACCTGCAATATTATTAATTGACAATGCAACTCCTAATACAAGTGCCTCTGAAAAACTAATTGTTTTAGAACCATCAAAATCCGCTTTTTCTGGATTACGTAAAATCCCCATAAGTACACCATCATCTTTATTTTCTACTGTTTCTTTTTTACTGAAAAATGGCTGACATAAAATAAACACTCCAATTATTCCTAGCACAGCTGCCCCGATAAGATTTGCCGTAAAATCTGAAATAAATAATGAAATCCAATTCCCAAAAAATCCAGCTAATAAAGTAAATAAAAATCCAAAAAATGCAATGACAAAGTTATTAAACCATGAAATCCGGATTTTACGAATACCGTAAGCAATCCCTACACCCGCATTATCTAAATTAGAAGCAATTCCGATTAATAAAATTGACAATAAACCTGCTGTATTCATTGCACAGTCACCTCTTTTCTCACTTTTCCATGCATATTATGAAAATGTTGAGCAACTGTGCCTGTCCGTTTCATATACTTGTAATAAACACTCAACATTTTTTCAATAATAAAATTCGAAAAAGGAGTGCCTATACTATGTCTAATGAAAATCCAAATGATCGACTTGGTACATTAATAAAAAAATTATTAAAAGAACGCGCCTTATCTATGAGACAATTAGGAACACTTACAAATATTGATCCTGCGACAATTTCAAGAATTATTAATGGAAAACAACAACCGAAACAGAAACACCTACAGAAATTTGCAGAATGCCTGCAAGTTCCGCCCCAATTGTTATTTGATGAAATGTATCCTGATTCTCCGCACATAAACAAAGAAAAAACAGATATGTACACATCTCTTGATACAATTCAACAAACATTACAGTCCTCTAACTTATTTGACTTCGATTACACAACGACTCGCGTAAAGCAAGAGCTTGAAAATTACGAACGCTACGCAAAAACAACCGAAGGTGAAAAACGTATTCATGAAAGTTTCGCAAGTAAACTAGAACAAATTGATAGCGCTGGTCCTTTCATTGAACAATTAACAGATATGTATCAACAGTTTTGCAAGGAAAACATCTCAGAAGAAGAACGGGCAATTCTTGGCGGTGCCTTACTATATTTCATTTTATCAACAGACATTATCCCCGATTATCTTTTTCCAATTGGCTACTTAGATGATGCGATTGCTGTTGAATTAGCTAAAGAAAAATTGACTAAAGTCCAACGAAAAACATAGGAAAGCATAAAGAACTATTTCAGATGTTGTGTACATTTACCTCTGGAATAGTTCAATCAAAAAATGTATTATTCTCTTATTTTTTCGTATGACACCATTCATATATGAAAGCAATAATTACTTTTGTAAACTCAACTAACTGCTCAACTTCAACTTTCTCATTTATAGAATGAGCTTCTTCTAATGTACCTGGTCCGTAAATAACAGCTGGAATGTTAAACTCACTAAACCATCCCCCATCAGTTACTGTAGCAGACATATCTAAAGTTGCGACTTTATTCAATATAGCTTCATGCGCAGAACTTAGCTTCTGAATGGCTGGATGATTACTATCTACTTCTAAAGAAGGAAAAATCTCACCTCGATCAACAATCATTGATTCTCCGCCCCACTTAAATTGTGGTGGGTTCTCACTTAACCATGGATCCGCCGCTGCCACTTTTCCTATATACTCTTCTATTTCTTCAATTATTTGTTCATGCGTTTCATTTGGATAAAAATGAACTGTAATCCATAATCGACACTCATCCGCAATAAATGCTGCATGACGCCCACCTTCAATAACCGCTGGGTTAATTGTCGTCGTTCCTGATGGATATCCTTCATATGTTTTCATTACCGCCCAATGACGTTCTAGCTCCTGTAAACTTTGGATGATTTTCATCATTTTTTCAATTGCACTCGCGCCAAACAAACGACCACCAGCATGAATCATTTGTCTCCTTGTTGCATCATGAAACGTTTGCGGACTTTTCACAGTAATCCATCCAGTAATTACGCCGCCCTGTCCTTGCATATGTAAATCGCTTGTGTCCACTACGACTGCAAAATCAGCATCGTAACCTCTTTTGCAACATTGAAGTGTCCCTGCTTCTCCAACCTCTTCTCCAATTACTGATTGAAAGATCAAATCTCCTGGTAGTTCAATGCCAGCTTCTTGTAAAAGCTGAATAGCAAATAAAGCTCCAGCTAGTCCACCTTTCATATCTGCCGCACCTCGTCCAACTAACCAACCGTCTTTAATAAATGGATCAAAAGGATTTGTTTCCCACACCTCATCTGTCGATATTTCAGCTACATCCATATGCCCATTAATAATTAAACTTTTGTACGACTCACTTTCTACTCCTTTTTTGACTCCAACAACATTCGGATCATTCGGATATACATCCCATTTATCAATACTAAAATTTCGTTTTCTTAGAAACTCCGCAACAAATTCTTGCGCCTCATTTGTATTTCTCGCTGGTGGTGCTGGTGTCTCAAAACGTATTAATGCTTTTGTAAGTTCTATTAACTCTTCTTTTCTTAAATCTATCTGTTTTAGCAGCTGTGAAACTTCTTGATTCATCGCTAATTCCCCTTTGCATACATAGTATGTTTCCAGCTTTATTTTCACAAAAAAAGAGACTGTTTACAATTTTACAGTCTCTACATAATTCACCACTACAAACTTTCTAATTCTGTTGTATTCGTCTTTTCAATACGTTCTATTTTAACTTTCTTACTTCTTGTAGCACGGTAAAACAGTAAACAAACTATCATAAATGGAATGCCACAATATAATGCCATTCTTTGTTCTGGGATAAAAGCCATAGCAACTATTACTGTTAAATTTAATGTTAATGCAAGAAGTGGTACAAATGGATACAATGGTGTTTTAAATTTCAAGTCCTTAACATCTCCACCTTGCTTAATGTATGATCTTCTAGCTAATAAGTTAGATAGAGCAATAGATGCCCAAACTAATATCGCTCCGAACCCAGCAATAGAAAGAAGCCATAAATAAACTGTATCTTCCGCATAAATACCTGATAGTAATGAGAGACAACTTACAATTGTACTTACAATCAATGCATAAATAGGAACACCATTTTTAGATAACTTACTAAAAATCGGGCTAATCATTCCTTGATTAGACATAGACCATAGCATACGAGAAGTTGCATATAGCCCTGAATTCGCAACTGATAGTACCGCTGTAATAATAACAAAATTTATAATATCTGCCGCATAAGGAATACCAATTTTATCAAATACAACTACGAATGGACTTTCTATCACTCCCGCTTGCTGCCACGGAAATAATCCCGCAAGGATAAAAATAGATAGTACAAAGAAAACAAGTATGCGCCAAACTGTATTATTAATTGCCTTCGGGATAGTTTTCTCTGGATTTTCACTCTCTCCCGCTGCAATACCAACTAGCTCTGTTCCTTGGAAGGAGAAGTTAACCGCAATCATCGTAACTAAAATAGCTGTTAATCCATTTGGAAACAATCCACCATAATCAGTAAAACTAGAAAGCATCGGTGCTGGTTCATTTCCTTTCATATCTAAAAAACCAAACATCGCTGCCCCGCCCAAAATAATAAATGCTATAATTGTAATTACTTTAATGCTTGCAAACCAAAATTCCACTTCCGCAAAACTTCTTGAAGATAGTGCATTAATAGCAAAGAGCAGCACTGCAAACACTACGCACCAAATCCACGAAGGTACATCTGGAAACCAACGTTTCATTAAAATACTAACTGCAATTAATTCAATGGCTATCGTAGCAGACCAGTTTAACCAAGACATCCATCCCACTACAAAACCCGCTGCGGGAGAAATGTGTTTTGTAGCATACGTTTGATAAGATCCTGCATCGGGCATCGCAACTGCTAACTCCCCAAGACAAAGCATCGTTAAATACATAACAAATCCACCAACAAGATACGCTACAATTGCTCCTCCAGGCCCAGCTTCATGAATTGTATAACCGGATCCTAAAAATAGTCCGGTACCAATAACTCCTCCGAGTGCAATCATAAATATGTGCCGACTTTTTAATTCTTTTTTTAATCCTTGGTTTTGATCCATCATATAAATCCCCCCTTTTCACTTTGCAAACCCATTTAATGTAAGCGTTTTTAAAATCCTTCATAGGAAAAAAAATATTTAAAAGAGCAAAAATACATATCACTTATATTAATCACTACCTGTTATTAAAAGGTCATCCCTGACTGTTATTAATAATTTTTGATCAGCGATAGCTTGTCCTTCTACTACTTCTAATGATTCGATATAACCACTGATTCCTACCTTAATTTCTACTTTCTGTTTATCTATTGTTTCAATTAACGCTAATTTCTCCCACTCGTATACGTAAGAACTTTCAGTAACAAATAACTTCTCTACTTTCCCGTAACAAGGACTATACACGCCTTCTATAACCGTCTTCACTTTATAAACTCCTCCTTCTTATTAATTGGCACTGGAACGTTGCATATCCTATAAAGATTCATATTCCCTCCTCTAGAGATTTCGACTATTATTTATGCAAAATACGTACCAACCTCCAATTCGTATATAAAATGAGAGTTTGGCTCAAAAAAATCTGCCTAACCGCAAAATTTTTCTATCGTTTGAAAAGTTTTAAGAGAAAAATAGCAAAAAATTTTTGCGATTTTATAAGAATTTTAATAAAATTATAAAAAGTCAGTCTTCATAGGGTGAAACGAGGAGAAGATGATACATGCATACAGAAGAAATTAATTTTAAACAAATTATTGAAATGAATATGCTATATGAAACTTTACTCAATGAACTCGATATCGGGATTCATATTATTAATGAGGAAAGTAAAACGATTATTTATAACCGCAAAATGATGGAAATTGAATCAATGGACCGCTCAGATGTGCTATATAAAAATCCTTTAGAAGTATTTGCATTTGAAGAAAATAAAAATAGTACTCTTATAGAGGCATTAAAATTCGGAAAAACAAACAAAAATATAAAACAAACATACTTTAACAATAAAGGACAAGAAATTACGACGATTAACAATACTTTCCCTATAATAGAAAATGGAAAAATTAAAGGCGCTATTGAAATCTCAAAAGAGATTAGTCACTTAAAACAAACAATGAAAACGAACCTTTCTCGAAAAAAAAATACTAAGTTTACCTTTAATCACATAATCGGTGATTCTAGAGCTATTCAATCGGTCATTGCAGAAGCAAAGAGAGTAATTCGTACTCCCTCATCCATACTTCTCGTAGGAGAAACAGGAACTGGCAAAGAGCTATTTGCACAAAGCATCCATAATGAAAGTCAACGTTCAACCAAACCGTTTATTTCACAAAACTGTGCAGCTATACCTGATACCCTAATGGAAAGCTTATTATTTGGTACGAACCGAGGTGCTTTTACAGGGGCAATAGATAAACCTGGTTTATTTGAAGAAGCAAATGGAGGAACTTTGTTATTAGATGAAATCAACTCATTAAGCCCAGCGCTTCAAGCTAAATTACTACGAGCTATACAAGAAAAAACAATACGAAGAATTGGGGGCACACAAGAAAAAGAAATTGATGTTCGCATTATAGCAACTATTAATGAAGACCCTCTTGAAGCTATTACACACAATCGATTAAGGGAAGACTTATATTACCGATTAAGTGTCGTTACTTTATGCCTTCCACCTTTACGGGAACGAAAAGAAGATATTTTAGCTCTTGTTCAGCACTTTATCGAAAAGTATAACATTCAATTTGGGCTCGGCGTAACGGATGTAGATGTAACTGTAAAAGAATTTTTTTATGCATACGATTGGCCTGGAAACGTACGAGAATTGGAACATATAATTGAAGGTTCAATGAACTTAATAGAAGATGAACATATCATTACAGCTTTTCATATACCAACTCGCTTTCGCGAACTAATAAAAAAAGAATTCAATATGCAAGCTTCCCTAACTAGTCACAATACTGATGCACCTAAAACTTTAAAGCACACAATAGAAGAAATGGAGAAGAACTACATCAATCAAATTCTTAAAGAGAATAATGGTAATATCTCACAAGCCGCAAAATTTTTAGGATTGAGTAGACAAAATTTACAATATCGAATTAAAAAACTGCATTTACACATATGAAATGAACCTTTCTCCAAGTGCAAACTAACATTTGGTAAAATATGTTATAATAAACATATAACATGCTAGAAAGAGGCGATATATATGAGTAATGATAAAAAGTTAAAGTTATTACAATACTTATACCTTCTCCCTGCCGTTCTATGTATGATGTTATTCATTAATACTGATATGAGCAGCTTTCCTTATGCAAAGCTATTAGGAACAATTAGCGGCTCGTTTGCAGCTATTATGCTTGCTGCTTTTTGGAATTTGAAGTTGCGTATGAAGAGAGAGAAATCTTCTTAATCTAAAAATGTTTTAAAATAAAAAATCGAGCCTGCTCACTCAGCTCGATTTTTTTGTTTAATATTAAAACTCAACCTTCTCCAAATACAACCCACTTGCCTCAGCAAGACAATTAATTTGATTACGTTGTTTCGCCTCTAAAATGTGTGGAATTGCTTCAGCATCTAATTGTCCTAATCCAACTTCAATTAATGCCCCAACAATTTTTCGTACCATATTATGAAGGAAGCCGTTACCACTTATTCTAATTTGTACAAATCCAGCCTCTTCCATCACATCAAGTGAATATACTTCTCGAACCATAGACTTTTTCTTTGATTTCGCATTTGAAAAAGCAGTAAAGTCATGTGAACCAACTAAATGTTTCGCAGCTTCTTTCATGCTTTTCACATTTAATTTCTTATTAACGTGCATGCTGTATTTACGCATAAATGGGTTCGTATGCTCTTCATTCCAAATTTTATAAAGATATGTTTTTGCTTTAGAATTGTAACGAGCATGGAAACGATCTGACACTTCTTCTACATTCGTAATACTAATATCGTTTGGTAAATATTGATTTAAATACTTTTTCACTTTATGTCCCACTAACTTCTCATCACTCTTAAAGTTAGCTACTTGATTCAAAGCATGTACACCAGCATCCGTTCTACTACAGCCGACAATCTCAATTTCTTTCCCGACCATTTCAGATATTACACTTTCGATTTTCCCTTGAATCGTATTATCGTTATTACCAAGACGTTGCCACCCTTTATACCGCGCACCGTCATACTGAATCGTTAATTTATAATTGTTCATCGTATTCTCCTTGTCTTAATGGGCTAAAAATATAATCCCTCATACAGCTTTGCCATATGAGGGAACTATAACATATTGTTACTTCATTCTAAAAGGAATAAAGTAATCTATTTATTAATTATGATTCGTTCGAATCCAAGAATCGCCTAAATAAGTTCTAATTTTTAACCAACCAAATGATGATGTAGATTCTTGAACTACAAATACCGTTTGTGGTGCAAAACTGCCGATTGCTCTACCTGAAGGTTGATCAAATGCTGTAAATGCATTTGGTACATGGTAATAAGAGCCTTGTGGCGCAATCCATTTTTCTCCAACATCAGCCTTAATTTTCTTCCAACCATTTTCTCCTTGTTGAAGTACTCTTACAGATTGAGCTGAAAATTTCACACCTTGATGCATGTACTTCGGTTCATTGTATGCATAAAAATCACGATTAATATGTTCCTCGTGTGGATAACGAACAATCCACTTTGGTCCTAAATACGTATTAATTAAAGACCAACCGTTTTCTTTTGTCTGCAAAATATTAACCGTTTGTGGAGCGAACCAAGCATCTGGATTTTTAGCTTCAGGGCTACTGTATGCAGCGAAATTCTGCTTCATTATTTGCGGCATTCCATTTACACTTGTCCACTTCTGCCCCAAATATGTATCAATTAAAATTTCACCTCTCAGTGTACCATCACGTGAAATAACCGTTTGAGGACCAAATACGTACTTCGCACTGTCCATATTAATCCAATCAAAAGCTTCAAAAGTCCGATTAATTTCTACTTGAGCACCCTCAGGCGCAATAAATCCGCCACTAATCTTCCACCATCCATTAGGATGTCGATTTGTAACATAAACCATTTCTCCTGGCTGAAGTTCTTTTTTCACAGGTGAATTAAAACTGCGGCTTTCATACACTTTTAATGTTTTTGTTGTTTCATATGATTCCGCGTATGCAGAAGTTGCAAATAAAGAAACCAATCCAAAAATAAATAACGCCAACCATTTTTTCATAAATCTTCTTCCTTTTAGCTTATTTTCTATAGCAAAATCGCTATATTACATCCATATTGTAATTTATTAATACAAAGTGGTCTATACAATCTTAATACTGTATATTTTTACAAATTCATTTCGAATGCAGAAAAGAAATTCATATACTCTCTACAGAAGATATGTATATTGATTATGTAACGTGATTTAACTGCTAACATAACAAAAAATGTTGATGTAGTTAACTACATCAACATTTTTAATCTTTCTTATTTCAACTTTAATCTAACCACATTCTCCACATGAGCTGTATGCGGGAACATATCAACAGGTTGTACATATTCCACTTCATAGCTCTTCATTAATGCATTCACATCACGTGCTAACGATGACGGGTTACAAGATACGTAAACAACTTGTTTCGGTCTTACTTTTAAAATCGTTTCAAGTAATTTATCATCGCAACCTGTACGCGGTGGATCAACAACAATTACATCTGGGCGCCAGCCTTCTTTCACCCATTTCGGTAACCATTGTTCCGCTTTACCAGCTTCATACTTTGTATTTGTGAATCCGTGGCGTTTTGCATTTTTCTTTGCATCTTCAATTGCTTCTGGAATTACATCCATACCACGTACTTCCGCTGCATCATTCGCAAGCCAAAGGCCGATTGTACCAACACCACAATATGCATCCACAATCTTCTCGCTTCCAGTTAAAGCGGCTGCTTTTTTTGCTTCATCGTATAAAACAACTGTTTGTTCTGGATTTAGTTGGAAGAAAGCACGAGCTGATAGTTCAAATGATAAATCGCCAAGTGTTTCTTGAATTACTTCTTTTCCTGCTAATTTAAATGTTTTATCACCGAAAATAACAGATGTTTTACGCCAGTTTACGTTTTGCATAATTGATTTAACAGTTGGCATCTGTTTTTGTACTTCTGCGATAAATTGCTCTTTATTCGGTAATTCTTCTTTTGTTGTAACAAGTGTGACTTGTACTTCCCCTGTTTGAACTGCAGTACGTGTCACAATTGTACGTACTAAACCTTTTTGCTTCTTCTCATTGTAAATAGAGACATTTAATTTTTCTAATATACGTCTTACAACCTTTGTCGCTTCATTCGTTGCTTTATGTTGAATCATACAATGAGAAATATCAATTAACTGATGTGAGTTTTGTTTATATAATCCTGTAATAACCTTTTCATCTTTACGTCCCACTTGTAATTGACTCTTATTACGATAATGCCATGGATTTTCCATACCAAGTGTCGGACGAATTTTCTCTTCCATACTATTCTTCATGTACTTCTCGAATGCTTGTACAACGATATCACGCTTTTGATTTAATTGTTCTTTATAATCTAAATGTTGTAGCTGACAGCCACCACACTCCTCATATACTGAACATGGTGCTTTCACACGATGTGGTGATGATTTACGAACTTTTTTCACTTTCGCTTCAGCGAAGCCACGCTGAATTTTCGTTGCTTCAGCAACAACTTCTTCTCCTGGTAATGCCCCTGGAATGAAAACAACTTGTCTCTTAAAATAACCAACGCCTTCTCCGTTAATCCCAAGACGTTTAATTGTCACAGGAAACGTTTGACCAACTTCCAACTTACTCTCTTGTTGCTTTTGTATCATTATTACACCTCTACTCTATACTTTTCCATAAATATAACGCTGCATAACTGCAATATGGTTCACACTCTTGTTTCACTTTTTCTAAAAATGCATCATCAGGCTTATTCTCTAATTGGAATACACCTTGAAGTGCACGCTGAATCCCTATGTCTGCTTTCGGAAACATATTTTTCCGTCCAAGCCCAAACATTAAAAAGTTTTGTACTGTCCATGCTCCAATACCCCTTATTGGTAACAATTGTGCCGATACTTCTTCTTCTGTTTCGTTTTCTATCCTTGCTAAATCTAATTTACCGTCGACAATATGCTTTGCTAATCCTACCATATATTCAGCTTTTCGCTGACTAAACTTCTGCTCTCTCAATTCCTCTATTGGAATATTCGCTACTCTTTCTGGTGTTGGGAAAAATAAAACGCCGTTTTTTTCTGTCCCATATCGTTTTACAAATTGCTCTGTTAGCACAGTAGCAAATTTCAAATTTATTTGTTGATGAATAATACAACGAAGAAGACAAGCGAAATAATCAAATTCTAAAATAATTGGAGTATAAGCATATGTTTCAAATAGTGGACGTAATGATGTGTTTAAAAAATGATTTTGTATATTTTGAAACGGGTCATTCCAGTGAAAAATGGACCTCATTCGTCTCATTACTTTCTCTTGATCTCCTGTCTGACTAGAGAGCCAAAACTGTGGATTTTGAACAGTACCAATCCCCTGCAACCGAACAACAATCTGTTCTTCGTCTATAGAAAGCGGAATATAAATTACTTTCTCGTCTAACTGAATGACGTTTAACGGGTCGAAAGATAAACGCTTTAGCACTTCTTCAAAGTGGTACGGATATTCTAACGTAACATGTTCGCTCCACATACGTTTCCCCATCCTTTTTACACATCATTATAGCATGAGAAAACCGCAAGCATACATGCTTACGGTTGATTGCTTTTTACTAAATCATCTAGGCTTTTAAAATGATACCCTTTCTCGCGCAAATCATCAATGATTTTCGCTAGTGCCTCTGCATTATCTTTCGATATCGCATGAAGTAACAAAACAGACCCTGGATGAATCATAGTCATTACATTATTATGAGCATATTGCCATCCTCTTTGCTGATCTACTTTCCAATCAAGAAATGCAAGCGACCAAAACACGTTATAATATCCCATTTCTTTCGTAAGAGCTAGCGTTCTTTCACTAAACACGCCTCGCGGAGGACGTACATATTTCACTTCTTTTTGTCCTGTTACTTTTTTTATTTCTTCCGTTACACTAGTCAATTCTTCACGAAGTTTTGCATCATTTACAGCTGTAAAATCAGGATGACTCCAAGAATGATTACCAATAATATGTCCTTCATTTTTCATTCTTAATAGTAAATCTTTTTGTGTTTTTATATAATGTCCCGTCACAAAGAAAGTTGCTGGTACTTTTTTCTCCTTTAGTACATCTAAAATCTTTCCTGTATATCCATTTTCATACCCATTATCAAACGTTAAATATATGTCTTTTTTCTTTGTATCCCCTAAGTAAAAACCACCATTTTTTTGTAGTAATTCTGTATATAATTTCCCTGCATCTGGCACCGTTTCATTTTTAGGGCGTGGGATTCCCCAGTTATGTGGTGTATTCGTATAAGCAAATGCTGAAACTGGAACAAGTGCCATCATAATTGAAAAAATGAGACCTATATATAACCATTTATATTTCATAAATAGTCTCCTTTCCATATATAATCGTACCTGTAGTTTCTGTTATTGCTCTTTCTTTCATGCTGAACATGTTTTTCTATATATACCAAAAAATGCACCTCGAATAATTCGAGATGCATTTCTACTTACTTGAATACAGGTTCTTTAAAGCTCGCTAATTTTTCAAGTGATGTTTTATCAACATCAGCATGTAGACTGTTACCGTGAGAATCCATCGTTACAACTGCTTTAAAACCATCGATACGTAAATGCCACATTGCCTCTGGGATACCGAATTGTAAGAAATCAACATCTTTCACTTCTTTAATACATTCAGCATAATATTGTGCCGCACCACCAATTGCATTTAAGTACACACCACCGTGTTCTTCTAATGCCGCTAATGTTTTCGCACCCATACCGCCTTTACCAATTACAGCACGGATACCGAACTTTTTCATAATATCACCTTGATATGGCTCTTCACGAATACTTGTCGTTGGACCTGCCGCTTTAATTTTCCAATTGTCGTTTTCATCTTTCACTACAACTGGACCACAGTGGTAAATAATTTGTCCATTTAAATCTACTGGGCAATCATTATCCATTAAGTGTTTATGAATTGCGTCACGTCCTGTATACATCATACCGTTAATTGTAACAACATCCCCAACACGAAGTTCACGAATTTGCTCTTCTGTAATTGGAGCTTGTAATACGATTTCACGTTGCTCTGTTTGTTCTTGCGCAGCGTCTTGCTGAAGTGTATCTTCACCTTCTTGGTATAACCAATCCATAATTTCACCTGTCTCAGGATGAATTGTTACGCCAAGACGACGATATGCCCAACAATTATACGCAACAGATACGTAGAAACTAGCTGGCAAACGATTATACACTCCGATTTTACAACCTAGTAAAGTTGTTTCTCCGCCAAATCCCATCGTACCAATACCAAGCTTATTCGCATTCTCCAATACGTACTCTTCAAGCTTTTGTAATTCTGGAACTGGATTTACATCATCTAATGTACGGAATAGTTGATTTTTTGCTAATTCGTAACCTGATGTGCGGTCTCCCCCGATACCGACGCCGATTACCCCTGCGCTACACCCTTGGCCTTGCGCTTGATATACCGCATGAAGAAGGCATTTACGAATTCCTTCTAAATCACGTCCAGCTCGTCCAAGTCCTTCTATTTCGCAAGGCAAACTATATTGAATATTTTTATTCTCACAGCCGCCACCTTTTAAAATTAAACGCGCATCAATGTAATCTTTTTCCCATTGTTCAAACTTAATAACAGGTGTACCTGGTCCTAAATTGTTTCCACTATTGTCTCCAAAAAGAGAATCAACAGAGTTCGGACGAAGTTTACCATCTTTTGTTGCCCGCTCAAGCGCACTATAGATAGCTTCCTTCAGCTTTAATTGATTCACACCAACCGGTGTATAAATTTTAAACGTTGGCATCCCTGTATCTTGGCAAATTGGCGAGATATTATCATCTGCCATTTTGATGTTATTTGTAATTGTGCCAAGTGCCATTGCAGAGCGAGTTCCTGCATTTTCTCGTTCTTTCGCCTGTTGAATTGCGCGACGAACATCTTTCGGTAAGTTCGTTGACGTTTCAACAATTAGTTGATACATGCTTTCTTGAAGCTTTTCCATTGTTACTTCCCCCTCAATTGTGAACGCTACCAAAACGTTATGAAATGAAAATTCCATTGTTATACTCTTCAGCTTTTTATTTATTTCACGCCATTAAAGGTTTAATGAAATTTTTCACAACTTGATTATACCTTTTTTTCTATATTCCTTCTATTTAATCAAACAAGTTCCTTACAAAAAAACGGCTGCCAACTTCACATTGGCAACCGTTTCAATATATTATTCGTCTTTTTTAAATTGCTCACATTTCAATTCTAGTTCATCTAACATTGCAAGAAGACGATCTACATCTTCTAATTCTACCTCTTCGGGTTCAATCGTATCAATTACTTCAATGAACATATTTAAACGTTCTTTCAAATATACTAATTGTGAATCTTTATCTTGAATTGCTTTTCCCATGAAGGCACTCTCCTTTTAATTCGAGTTGCTTTTATTATACCGCAAAAATGATTGCTATGGGCATGAAATTTCATCAATCTTGTCACAGTAATTTATTATAATGTAAGCCTTCTCTCTTTTTTCACAAAAAAGTTTCACTTTATAAAAAGCACATATTCTTCTATTATAGAGAATGGACAAATTGTTATTTCAATAGTCAAAGGAGTATTTCATATGACGATATCACAAACAATGAAGCCGATTACTCCTTCTTACGATCCATGGGAAGCGTATATGGACCTTGAAGAGTACGGCAAACTACTATTAACAAACGTTGAGTTTACAACGACGACGTTATGCAATATGCGTTGCGAGCATTGCGCTGTTGGTTACACATTACAGCCGAAAGATCCAAATCCGCTTCCGATGGAGCTTTTATTAAAACGATTAGATGAGATTCCTTATTTGCGTTCTTTAAGTATTACAGGCGGAGAACCTATGCTTTCAAAAAAATCCGTCGACAACTATGTAACACCACTCTTAAAATATGCCCATGAACGCGGCGTTCGCACTCAAATCAACTCAAACTTAACTATAGATTTAGCACGTTACGAACAAATTATTCCCTACTTAGATGTATTGCATATTTCACATAACTGGGGAACAATTGATGACTTCGTTGAAGGCGGATTTGCAATGATGGAGCGTAAACCTACTTATGAACAACGCGCAAAATTATTCGAAAGAATGATTACAAATAGTAAAGCTCTATCAGATGCAGGTGTACTCGTATCAGCCGAAACTATGCTGAACAAACGAACCCTACCACACATTGAACATATTCATCGTCAAATCGTTGAAGAAATGGGCTGTAAACGTCATGAAGTGCATCCAATGTATCCGAGTGACTTCGCTAGCACACTTGAAATTTTAACAAAAGACGAAATCCGAAATGCGATTGAACATTTACTGGAAATTCGTGATGAAAATGTCTGGATGTTATTCGGTACATTACCTTTCTATGCATGCAGTGATGATGAACGCGATTTAGTTACACTAAAGAAATTACATGAGAGTAAAAATGTAACTGTCCGTAACGATCCAGATGGCCGTTCCCGTTTAAACGTAAATATTTTCGACGGAAATATTATCGTGACCGATTTCGGTGACGTTCCTCTTCTAGGTAATGTACAAACAAATACACTACAAGAAGCTTATGACAAATGGTGTGACTCAAAAACAGCAAAATCATTAAGTTGTCATTGTCCTGCTGTGAAATGTCTTGGACCAAATGTTCTTGTAAAAAATAGCTACTATCCGAAAGAAGATTTCTTATCAAAAACATCAAACATTATGTTATAAATAAAAAACGTCAGCCTGTGCGCTGACGTTTTTCATTTCATTGTGAATGCGATGAAGAAACAAATTTAAAAAATAAATGATCATGAATTGGAATAGCTGCTCCAATCCCTTGAGATGTAATATTTTTCACGACAAGCCTTTTTTGATTTCCTTTTAACACGAGGTATACTTCCCCAAATGTCACTTTTCCTTTTTCATTTACCGCCGGTGTATACGCATATAAATATCCAAGTTGACTTGGACTAATATTATACACGCGCTCATGCCCAGTACCATAACCAATAGTTGTTTTAAATGAAAGTGGCAATTGCACTTTTTCAAGCGCTTTTAAAAGCATCATTTTTTTCACATCTGAGGCATCTTTCATATCCGCTGTTAAATCGCCTTCGATTGTCTTTTGAGTTTCTTGCTTGTAGCGAAGTGGATATAATCGATCCCCTCCGCGATTATCGTATATATTTCGATTTACTTGCTTATATTCCCAATTAATTGATGTATCTATTGATTCATAATTTAATGCCCATTGCCCCAAATAAATTTTCGCGCGGTACCCTACTGCAAGTGGTGCATTCGAAATCGTCGTTTCATTAAACATACGAATTAAATCTGGGTTTTCAATTCTGATATTTGCTGTTTTCAATAGTTCTTGAGCAAACTTACTTGGCTGTAAACGCGGCAAATCTTGTGCGTCATTTGGAAATGTATTGTCTTTTGAAATATTTAAAACAGATGAAGGCATTTTTACTTCTACTGTCGTCTTTGCAAAACTACTGTTAGGAAATAATAAAATAAACGAGACCATAGTTGAAAGACATATGCTGTACACTCGTTTCACCTGTCTGGCTCCTTCCTACGTAAAGGTATATAAATTACTGTATTTATTGTTTTCCCTCAAACTCATTGTTATCCCTATTTTTCATAATAAATAAAAACCAATTCCCATGATGACATACGCAGCTAATAAAGTGCCTCCTTCAAACCAGTTTGTATCCCCATCATTTGAAATAGCAATGGTTAAGAAAACAGCTGTAATCATGGAAACAAGTTCTGGTATTGTAAATACTAACGGCATCTTTTGTGCAGAAAACATCGAGAGAAGTACTAATACAGGAGCAACAAACATGGCGATTTGTAATGTAGAACCTACTGCAATTTCAACTGCGATATTCACTTTATTTTTATACGCCATAATAATTGCAGATGCATGTTCTGCTGCATTACCAACAATCGCAACGATGATAACCCCTATAAATAACTCTGACCAGCCAAATGACTTTGCGACCGTTTCAAAAGTATGTACGAGTGCCTCTGAAACATACGCTACCGCAATTGTTGCTATCGCTAAAATGAGTAGCGCTTTACCTTTTGACCACTCAGGCTCTTCCTCGTGCGCCACTTCATCACTTTTATGTTGATATACACCGCGGTGCGTAACTAACTTAAATAGCAATGCAGCAAGATACATAATGATCATGATAATAGAAACACCAATACTTAATTGATACGTCTTTCCAGCATCCATACTCATTGAAAAAATCTCTGGAATAACAAAGGCTACGACAACAGCAAATATTAATAAGGCTGAATTATGCCTTGCATCGTAAACATTAAAGCTTTGTCTTTTATATTTAAGGCCTCCTATAAAAAAGGATAGCCCTCCTACTAATAGTAAGTTTCCAAGTACAGAACCAGTTAAAGATGCTAACACTACTTCAATTAACCCTGCCTGAAGTGCGAAAATTGAAATGATAAGTTCAACAGCATTACCAAAAGTTGCATTCAATAAGCCACCTATCCGGGGCCCAGAAACGATTGCTAAACTTTCTGTTGCTCTCCCCATAAAACCCGCTAATGCGATAATAGTAATGCAATATACAGCAAACATAATTGTTTGAGGCCAATGAAGTGTTTTTCCGAGTACAGAAAGTGGTACACCTATAAGCGCTACTATAAGAAATATTTTATTAAACATGCTTTCCACCCTTCCATCGTATGTATTTCTCCTCGATATTATTATTATTCTTCTCCTAACTTGTCCGATTTCATCACAATTACGTTTAAAAAATCGGATTGAGGAAAACAGTATGAAAGATATTTAAATTGTCTTGTTTAGACAGAAAGAATTAAAAATTTGAAAAGAGGTTAAAAGCATGCACTTAAAAGAAAAAATCGCAACTATTATTCAAGGTCAACGAACAGGTGTATTATCTACTGTACGTAACGATAAGCCACATGGCGCCTTTATGATGTTTTTCCACGAAGATTTTGTACTATATGTTGCAACAGATCGAAATTCAAAAAAGATAACAGATATCGAAAAGAATCCAAATGTACATGTACTACTTGGGCGAGAAGGAAAGAAATTAGATGAAGCTTACATTGAAGTTGAAGGTATAGCTTCCATCGAAGAAGATCAAACGCTAAAAAATAAATTTTGGACTAATAGCTTAAAACGCTGGTTACTTGGTGCGGAAGATCCTAATTATGTACTAATTAAAATCAATCCCGACACAATTTATTACATCGATAGTGCCGGTACGACCGAGCCTGAGTTTTTACGACTTTAAAACGAAAACAAGCCTTTTAAGTGGGCTTGTTTTGTCGAAAAGTTCTTTTGAAAAAAACAATAAAATAGGTGGAACTTTCTAAAGATTCTGTTATATAATAGCAGTAACTTAAATAAACTGTATTAAAACAGATGAGGAGAGAAATAAAATTGATGAAAAGAGAAGAACGAAAAAACATGATTGAGTTTATTGAAAAGAAAAAAGGGATTGAACGTGACGAATTATTATTTATGACAGACGATGAAGTAGAACATATTTATAATGTAACGTACTTTTTATATGAAGAAATCGCAGAGTAGCATAATAAACCCCCACCTTATTAAAAATATAAGGTGGGGGTTTATTTCGTCATTTATACATGAGAATGATTTTCATGTATAATAATGTAAGATTGGAGGAATTTCACTATGAGTTCATGGCTATTATTCGCACTATTATCAGCAATTGCTGCCGCCCTCGTATCTATTTTTGGAAAGATTGGCTTAGATGGAATCGATGCCAATGTTGCAACAACTATTCGCTCTATTATTATGGCATTATTTATGGTAGGAGTTATTATTATTCAAGGTAAATTTCAAAATATCGGTGATGTCCTCCTAAATAAAAAAGCACTGCTATTTATCACATTAAGTGGAATCGCTGGTGCTTCGTCATGGCTATTTTATTTTCTTGCACTAAAAACAGGAAAGGTCTCACAAGTAGCACCTATCGATAAATTAAGTGTAGTATTTTCCATTATTCTCGCGATGATTATATTGGGTGAAAAGTTAAACTTTATGACTGGTATTGGTGTAGTCTTTATTACAGCTGGTGTATTATTTATTGCTTTCAGCTAAAAAACCGCTATTATTAGCGGTTTTTTCTTTTCCTTATGTAAATCCACACAATCAATGTTACAATTGCCGAAATAAATAAAATCCATATTCCATAATGATGTAAACTATACTCAACAAAGCGCCACTTCTCTCCTAGTTTCCAACCTAGGCCAATAAAAACACTTATCCAAATTAGCGCACCACCGTAAGCATACAGACAAAAACGCCACCATGTTAAATTCGAAACCCCAGCAAAATATGCTGTTAAGTGACGTACTCCTGGTATAAAGTAGCCAATCATTAAAAGAAACGGGCCGTATTTTTCAAATAAAATATGTGTTTTTTCAATATGATGTTCTTTAATTCTAATTTTCGGACCATATTTTTTTAAAACAGGGAGTCCAAGTTTTAAACCTAATATATAACTTAACGTAATGCCAATCATCGCACCTGCCATTCCACTTAAAAAAGCAGCTGCTCCTGACATAACTCCTTTTGAAATATTATAACCAATAAAAGTCAATAAAAACTCATCTGGTATCGGTAATCCGACTATCCCACCAGCTAAAGCTATAATAATTCCAAAATACCCATAATGTGAGATTAACTCGCCAATATGTTGTTCCATTCGGAAGACACATCCTATGCACGATCGTTATTCCATATTGTGCCCGTTCTATCTTTAAGACAAACATGGTATACATATTCAATATACATTGTTTTTATATTGAACTCTACTTCTATTCATTCCTTTAACAGAGATAAAGTGAAACTTTAATCAGTGAGGGTTTTGCCCATCCCCACTGATTATTAGCCCACACCAATCGGGCTTTTACGGGTAGCCTGACTCCCACCTAACTTCCTCGCATTCGCCAAATTTTGAGGTGGGAGTCTTACTGCCCGCAAATAGCGGGATTAAAAAATAAAAATTCATAGGCTTGTTTTTTTGTTACAATAAAGGAAAGTTACTTTTCGCAACGGTTTAACTCTCAGGAAAAATGATATATCTAGCAAAAACATAGTTTGGTCTATATAATGCAACTTCTACCTATTAGAGTAACAGGTACCCTTTTACATACAACATCATTTTTCTAAATTATACAGGGGGAACGAACATGACCATTGAAAAACAATTTATCCAAAAGGTTTACTATAAAACATTTTTAACAGAAGATACTTCCATTCCGGTAACGGAAGTACTCGGTGAAGCATATATAAATGAATCAAAAAATGAATTCTCCAATATATCTAATATTCGCTTCGCACAAGGTGAAGTTTACTTTCAAAACAAAGACTTTGAAGCAGCTATATTTAAATGGGAGAAAGTAAATAATGAACTTGCTCTCTGGGCCATGAAGAATATTGCAGATGCTTACTTCGAATTAGGTTTCTTGCCAAAAGCAGAGGAAATTTATAAATCTATTCAATCAGAAGATACGACTCTTACTATGGAAGTTTCCCTACAACTTCTTTCTCTTTACATCGATCAAAACCGCTTAGGTCTTGCTTTTAAAACAATTAGTGAAGCTGTTTCATTCCAACCAGACTATCCGAATATTACTGCAATCGCTCGATCCTTTTATGAGAAACAAGAAGATTGGAATAATGCTATTGAACTAGCGGTTCAAGAAGGGATTCGAACAAAATCATTACATTGGTTCGATACGTTAATAAATTATGTGAACAGAGGCTTTACTAATAAAATTAAACCTGAGTATTTCTATGAATCTTTAAAAGCCTTATATACAATTGATCAAGTTCAATTTAAAGAGCTTGTTATTTCACTTTGGAACAGCTATGAAAATGAATCATTACATCTACCTTGGATTCAAACAATAAATCACTTATTCTTACATATTGAAGTAGACGCTAATGACGATTGGAATGAAATTTCTGTCCGCTATCAAGAGACGTATTTTGAATTAATTACTGGGCAACATTTCATGCATGAATTACAAGGACTTGTTCCAGATTTATTAACGAATTGGTTTAGTTTAACGAAAGCGGAAGATTCTTTACTTGTCTCTGCAGCAGTATTAGCATGGAACGAGGTTTCACCTACAACTCTAGAATCATTACTCGTAAAAAGCGCAGGTGCCTTACTTTCAAATTCATCAGCTTATGCAAATGTTGATATGGCAGATGTATCAGCATTATTTGAAACGATTGCTGTATGGGCTGAGAAGAATGATGTAGATTTAGGTCATCAATTCACACTACTCGTTCGTGAGCTATACGATTTAACTGTTACACAACTTCTAGTAGCAGGAACTAGTGATTATGATAAATCAGCCTTTATCAACTCTATATTAGGAGAAAATATATTAACTGAAACTCTAACAACTTCTATTACATTTAAAGATAATAGTCAAACGGAAATAACTGAGTTTACAGAGTTAGATATACGAAATATACCAAACTTTGCTGAACTTCATAACATACTAGCTGTACCTTCTCAGTCAGAACTAGAGAAAAAATGTATTGAAATTAAATTACCGAGTAGATTTTTAAGAAAAAATAAGTTTTCATTCCTTGTCACACCTACTGTGCATGGACAACTTAACAAAAACAGCTCTCATTTCGAATACTTACAGGCAGCAGATAGTCTTATCTATGTACTAAATTCAGCTTCGCCATTACATGATGAAGAGCTTGATACATTATTATCTATTCGTGAGCAAGTACCAAATTTACAAATTCAATTCGTCTTACAAACAATTGATACAAATGCTAGTGAAAACATCACGAACAATATTAAAAAGAAAATACTTGTACATTTCCCAAATGCACACTTTTTCCCTTACTCTCCTTCACAAGAGAGTAGTGAGCAACTAGGCAACGTAACAGACTCTATTATCTCTAATCTTGCTCAGCGCAGCATGGAAAAAGAACGTATTGAAAAATTGTTATGGTTTATCCAAAAGACGATTGCCTACCTTTTAAATGAACGTGTGGAGTTAGAAAATATATTAGTAAAATCAGTCCGTTGGAACAAACATATTTTAGTTAAACTTGATGGTTTTATTAATAATCTTACAGCCATTCAAAAAGATAAAGTTCGTTCTATTACAGAATCTTATCTCTTAACGAAAGAAGAAATTACACAGGATATACATTCTCAAATTCCTGAATTGTTACAGAGTTGCTCAGATCTCGTTCAAGAGGATAGTGATTTCAAATTAGTCCATGAAGAACTAAATGTAGCAATGAATGAAAGAATTCAAAAACATGTACAGCAAGTGCTTCTTCCTAAATTTACTCAATCCATTCAAGAATGGATTGAAACTGCACATAATGAATTCATTCAAGCGCAAGCTTACTTAGATGAAATGGGCGATACCTTTAATAAACTCTATGAAGAAGAGCGTATTAAACTTCCTTGTGATTTCAAATTACTAGATGACTGGAATAGAGATGTTGTAAGAATGACAAATAGAATTACAGTGGCTAACATCAATATTTTATTACGCTTTACACCAACACAATTTTTCTTGAAAAGTGCAGGGAAATTATTCGGTAATATGCAAAAGAATCAATCTATGCTATCAAATAAATATAAACAATATATTGAAACAGAAGATTATACAGAAGTTGCTCATGCAATTTCGAAGCAATTCTTCCTTCAATTTGAAGTATTTGAAGGTGCGCTAGAACGTGATATCATGATGTTCTTTAAAGACCCTCTTAGCATATTGAAGCAAAATGTAGAAGCGTCCCAACTTGAAATACAAGAAGACGAGCAAACATTAACAAAGCTAAGAACAAATCCAGAAACTTATCATGATCCTTTAACACTGTTTAAATTGCAATTGTTGCAACGAAAGTTCATGTTAAATATTGACCGCAACAATGAAAACATTGCTTCACAAGAAGTAATAAAGTAAAACACCAACTGTTTAAACAAGAAAAACCAAGCAACTTAATTTGCTTGGTTTTTCTTATCTCTAATTTACAATTTTCACATGTTCAAATGGATAATACACTGCCGTTAGTTTTCCTAATACTTCTGTTCTGTCAATGAGGCCTAATCCATTCCTACTATCCCTGCTTACTAAACGATTATCTCCCATCACAAAAATTTTATTTTTAGGAATTGTAATCGGTCCAAAGTCTTCGGTTAAATTGATAAGTAATTTTTCTGCCTGTTTTTTATTATTATTTAAATACTCTTCATTTTTCACTTGATGATTAACATATAATTGATCATTTTTCATCTCAATTACATCTCCTGGTAATCCAATAATTCTCTTCACATAGAAGTTATCCGTCTTCACGACAATAATGTCCGATCTCTCATAACTTTCAAATCGTTTTGCAAGTTTATTAATGATTACTTTATCTCCATCTTGTAACGTCGGCCTCATGGATGCCCCTTTTACAGTTGTAGGAAAAAACACGAAAATTTTCGCAAAAAAAACTATTAAACATGCAATCGCAAATACTTCAAAGAACTCACGCAACCGGCTTTTCTTTTGCATTATCCCACCATCTCATTTTCTTTTTACATTTATTATAAATACTTCCCAGATGATTTTTCTATAAAATTCCGAATATAGAAACAAAAAAATAAAAAATATTACATATGCACAAAAAATAATATCCGTATATACATTATTTTGATATACTATATTTGTCTTTATTTATACAAATATTCATATTCATTAGGAGGATTTCTTTTTTATGAAAGTCATGTTAAAAAATGATAATACAGGTCAAATTAAACAAGCAAAAATCGGTTTTAGTTGGACTGTATTTTTCTTTGGTTTTTTCCCTGCTATATTCCGCGGAGATTGGAAATGGTTTTTAATTATCTTACTCGCTAGCATGTTTACATTCGGGTTCTCTAACCTAGTATTCTGCTTTATTTACAACAAGCTCTACATCAATGATTTATTAGCTCAAGGTTATAAAGCAGCTGATGACTATAGCCTTTCTGCTCTGCAACAAAAAAATATCGTAGCATAGAAATGAAAAAAGATACTCTCAAAATAGTCCATCAACTATTTTTGAGAGTATCTTTTTTATAATCCTACATATACAATACACATCTGCGCAGCGACATATGTAAACCAAATCCAAAGTGGTTCATACTTCAATTTGCGCCCTCCGATATCTGTAACACCGATTATAAAATCAGAAATCACAAACAATAAACCACCAAATGCTGGTACCCACCATATTCCTGTATTCTCGTAATATAAGGCGAATGCAAAACATGCCATTCCTCCAACCCACAAACCGTAAATTAGAGCCCCTATTGTAAAGAGTTTGTCTTGCTTTTCATTTCTAATAAAGAAAAACCATCCTATAATTAGAAAGAGTCCGTATACAAGTAGGCCGATCCAAAAACCACTCCATGAAATACCTGTTTGCAAAAATGCTTTCACATAGAAACAATGTGCAAGAGCGAAAGTAACCATTCCTCCAATTAATCGATGGCCAATCGGAATCAATCCTGCCATAAATAAATCCCCTACAGTGGATAAAGTCATACCGAGTGCAACCCACGTACTGTACTCTACCGATGGATCTTGTAACCATATCCAAATTGCACTACCTGTTAAAGAAAAACTAAGAATTAGACGCACTGCTAAAGGTAACGGCATATTTTCTCTTGTTCTTTTTGTCTGTCCTATTGCATAAATTGCTCCTGTTAAAAAAATAATTATTTGCCCGATTAACACAATGTAAAGTACATTCATAACATTTTCTCCTCAATAAATGCTTTATTTGTATCTTTTTTCGTTATATATAGTCAGTTCTCCTTTTTCTACGTAAAAAAAGAAGAACAGTACTGTTCTTCCATTTTAATAGATTTTCTGTTCTCTATGCTACCTGTTTTTCTCGCTCAATTTTCTGTTTAGCCGGAGTACGATTTACCACAATAATTCCCGCTGCGACACATGCTAAACCAAATAGTACAAACGAATGAATAGCTTCTCCTAAAATCATACTTGATAATAACACACCGAACACTGGTATGAAGAACATATACATCGATACTTTGCCTACTTTGTTATACTTCATAATTGTATTCCATATACAGAAACCCGCTGCCGATAAGAAAGATAAATATATAAGCATAAGTATTGCATGTAGGTTAAATGTAAATGGCATCACTCCAACTTGAAATGCACCTATACATAGTAACCCAATTGATCCAAAAATCATTTGGTATGCTGTCATATACCCAATATCTAACGCTTTACTACCTTCTTTCGCTAATATATTTCCATATGAATACATCATTGCTGCGCCAAGAAGTAATAAACTACCGATTCCAAAATGGAATGACAAACTTCCATCACTCGGTACATTCACTAAAATCACACCACAAAAACCGATAGATACTCCAATTACTTTTCTCATATTTAGAGCATCATCTTTATATAAAAAATGTGCGATTAGAATTTGAAAGAAGGATGATGTTCCTGAAATAATCGCCCCTTCAATTCCTGAGCTATAACTCATTCCAATATAAAAACATATATACTGAAGAAAAGTTTGGAACAAGCCGATTTGTACTAACTGCTTCCCTGTTCCTTTTTTGAAATGCATATCTTTTCCTAACGCTTTAAAAAAGAATAAGAGCATTACACCTGATAAGAAAAATCGATAACCAGCAAATAATATTTGCTCTCCGACTTCATGTGGCTGAATTCCAAGTTCAGCATAACTTAATTTAATAAAGGGAAATGCGCTTCCCCATAAAAATGTTGCCACTATTGCAGCAATAAATACGCCAATCGGATGGGTAAAAAATTTCTCTGTCTTCAACTTACTGTCTTCCTTTCCGATCTTTTTATGAACAATATCCATATATACCAAAGGAGGTGCAAAAACACAAGTTTTCAGTTTATAATAGAAACAAAAACATATCATCTAATAAAAACATATGCTATACTATAGAATAATTACAATATAATAACTATTAAAATCAGATTCAACAGAAATGCTGCTATCCATTATGGATGGCAGCTTTCGTCGTTTTATAGGGGTTTCGATTTTGATTCTTTTTCTCAATAAGAATTCGAAAGGAGCGAGTATTAATGAACTCAGAAGTAAAAACATTACAAGCAAAAAAAGATATTTCTCATCCCTCTTTATGGGACACATTAAAGAAACATTATGAACTTATATTTGCAATCGCATCTGGTATTTTCATTTTAGCTGGTTGGTTATTCACAAAAAATGAGGCAATAAATGCAGGTATTACTTTCTATATCCTTGCTTATATAATTGGGGGATTTGCAAAAGCGAAAGAAGGTATCGAAGACACAATTGAAGAGAAAGAGCTAAATGTTGAAATGCTCATGCTCTTTGCAGCTATCGGTGCTGCAATTATTGGCTACTGGGCAGAAGGTGCGATTTTAATCTTCATCTTTGCATTAAGTGGGGCAATGGAATCTTATACACTAAGCAAAAGCCAAAAAGAAATTTCAGCCCTTCTTGACTTACAACCCGAAGAAGCATTGCGTATTTCTAATGGCATAGAAGAACGCATTCCAGTCGGACAATTACAAATTAACGATATTATCTTAATTAAGCCAGGTGAGCGTGTTCCTGCTGATGGCACAATTCATAATGGTGAAACAAATATTGATGAAGCAGCTATTACAGGGGAACCTATTCCAAATGAGAAAAAGTTTGGTGATGAAGTTTTTGCCGGCACCGTAAATTTACGTGGTGCTATTGAAGTTAAAATTACAAAGCCGAGCGATCAAACATTATTCCAAAAGATTATTCGTCTCGTTCAAAGTGCACAAAGTGAAAAATCACCATCACAACTATTTATCGAAAAGTTTGAAGGAACATATGTAAAAGGTGTATTAATCGTTGTCACACTTATGATGTTCATTCCTCATTTCTTACTTGACTGGAGTTGGAATGAAACATTTTATCGCGCTATGATCTTGCTTGTAGTCGCTTCTCCTTGCGCACTAGTTGCTGCCATTACACCAGCGACTTTATCAGCAATTTCTAACGGAGCAAGAAACGGGATTCTCTTTAAAGGTGGTATTCATTTAGAACGTCTAGCTTCAGTTAAAGCGATTGCCTTTGATAAAACTGGAACATTAACACAGGGAAAACCTACTGTAACAGATGTATACGTTCGAGAAGGCATAGCAGAAAGTGAAGTACTTTCTATTACAGCAACGATTGAAAGTCACTCTACACATCCTTTAGCAGAAGCAATTGTTAAATATGCAAGACACGCTTATGATATTACGCTAAAAAAACCAGAAAATGTTGAAGATGTAACTGGTTTTGGACTAAAAGGAGTATTAGAAAACAAAGCTTATAAAATCGGGAAAGCTGATTTTATCGGTGAAGAAACAAAAACATTTCATAATGGCATTTCTGCCTCACTTGAAAAAGAGGGGAAAACTGTCGTTTATATTAGTGATGAAGATGGTATTCTTGGGCTTATTGCTTTAAAAGATACCCTTCGCGAAGAAACAATAGCTGCTATTCGCGATTTACAAAGTATTGGTGTAGAAGCAATCATGATTACTGGTGATAATGAAGAAACTGCAAAAGCAATTGCTGCTGAAAGTAATATAAAAGAATATTACGCATCATGTCTACCAGAAACGAAAGTTGAAACGATAAAACAATTAAAAGAAAAATACGGCACAGTCGCAATGGTTGGAGATGGTATAAACGATGCACCCGCACTCGCTACCGCTAGTATAGGTGTTGCGATGGGGGAAGGAACAGACGTAGCTTTAGAAACTGCAGACGTTGTTCTTATGAAAAACGAATTATCTCGTCTTTCTCAAGCAATTCGTCTATCAAAGCGAATGAATCGCATTGTTAAGCAAAACGTTGTCTTCTCTTTAGCTGTCATTGCAATGCTAATTTGTTCAAACTTTCTACAGTTTTTAGCTCTTCCATTCGGTGTGATTGGGCATGAAGGAAGTACCATTCTTGTAATTTTGAATGGCTTACGATTATTAAAAGGAAACAAATAACGGGTCCCTGATAAGGGACCCATTTTTTTAATGGTAGCTATTATGACCGTTCGCACTGCTGCTTGTTTTATGCTTTGGATGCGAACTGCTCTTTTTCTTAGTGTTATTTTTATTATTGTGGTTCTTTTTATTATTGCTCATGAAATATCCCCCCTGTTCCCTTTTATTATGGAACAGAAGTTTATTTTTCATTACGGGAATTATTGTCACTCGTTCTATAGTGATGAAGTAAACCGTTAATTTCTCCGCCAAGTAAAATTACCCACGCGGTCAAATAAAACCATAACATTAAAATAATGATACCACCAAGACCACCATATGTATTAGCGTAATTTGCAAATTTATCTACATAATAGGCAAATGAGTACGATACCACAATCCATCCTACAGTAGCAAATACTGCTCCTGAAATAACTTCTCTTCTTTTTAATTTCCGATCAGGTGCAAACGTATATAAGAAACTAAATAAAGCGAACAAAACAAAGAAACTCGCTACTAAACGCGTAATACTCCAAACGTAAGAAAAACTATCCGATAAACCAATTGCTTTAAACACAGCCGCCCCAATTACTTGCCCAAACACCGGGACAATCAGTGCAAACACAATCATAAAAATTATCGCTAGTGTAAACACAATCGATAAAGCTCTTGTTTTAATAAAGGAACGGGTTTCTGCTACATCATAAGCACGGTTAAAAGCATTCATAACCGCATTCACTCCATTTGAAGCAAACCATAGCATCGATAGTAAACCAAATGATAGTAAACCACCGTTTTGCTCATTTACAACTTTATCTACGTTTACTTCAATTAAGTTCATCGCATCTTCCGGTACGTACGGTTCTAATAGGTTGAGCACACTTTCTGTTTGAAGGTCAATAAATCCAAGAAGCGTAATTAAGAAAACAAGCCCAGGAAAAATCGCAAGCAAGAAGAAATAAGCGAGCTGTGCTGCTAAGCCCGCTACATCATCGCGCATCGTTCGATCATATAAGTCTTTCCCAAACGAAAAAGTGCGATTTCTTTTTGCTTTTTCTAAAAATTTTCTCATATATTTTTAAACGCTTTTCTTCTCTTCTTTATCTTGCTTTAGCTCAATATATGCTTCAGTTTTTTTTCCCTCTGCATTTGAGTCCTTCATAAATAATTCACGTGCCTCTTTCATACCGCCATCTTCAGCTACCACTGGCTCTTCTTCAGCTTTAAGCTCATCTACCTTTGGAGACACAGCTTGAATTTCAATCGTTTCGGGCTTTTCTTCTCGCTCAACTTTTTTCTTACTAAAAATTTCTTTCGTTTCTTTTAACGTTTCTACAACAGACGGCGTCAATTTTTTAATTTCTGCTACTTTCGCTTTTACTACATTGAAATCAGCAAGTTCGCGTCCTTTATCTGTAACAGTTTGCACTTTTTCTTTTATCTTCGCATTTTCACCAATTTCAATCATCTTTGTTTTTGCTTTTTCTGCTGTATTTTTTACTTTTTCGCGATTTTCTTTCTTTAACATGGATACAGCTACACCTGCAGCTACACCAATCGCAATGTTTCGAGCAATATTATTTTTCTTTGCCATATTCCTTCACCCTTTCATTTCTTATGTTAGAAAGTATTTCTTTCTAAGCTTCCTCATATTCCTTGTTCATTTCGAATGAAAGCTAATAGCTTTTCACACCCTTCTGTTACAAGGTCATACACTTCTTGGAAGTTCCCTGTAAAGTAAGGGTCAGGAACGTCTGTCCAGCCACCGCCTGGAACAAAATCGGACAGCCTACCAATATAGCCTCCAGTTTTACCTAAACTTTTTAAATCCGCTATATTCTTGTTGTCCATGGCAATAATATAATCAAACTTTGTTAAGTCTTCTTTTTCTACTTGACGTGCTTTAATTCCTTCAAAAGAGACTTCATTTTCTTTTAAAATTTTTTGTGTTCCTTTATGTGGTGGATGACCAATATGCCAATCTCCAGTTCCGGCAGAATCAATGACAATTTTCTCTTCGAGTCCCTCTTTTACGACAAGTTCTCGAAAAATTGCTTCTGCCATTGGAGAACGACAAATGTTCCCAAGACAAACAAACAATACTTGAACCATATTTTTGTTTCTTCCCTTCTTGGTGCATTTCTTAATATATACTTATAGTATAAACAACCAATTATTAATTATAAAGGAAATCCCTACTAATTTAATAGGATTGAAAAGTTTCATTAACGAAAATGATAAAAAATGTTAAGATATCCTTATGTTATTTTAAAGGGGGACACTTCGGTGGATTTATCCGTAAAATCAGAAGAAAACGTTGAATATATGGTAGAAGCTATTAAAGAAAAATTACGTATGGTTAATGCTGGAGCAATGAGAGCTGCTAGCTTTAATGAAGAAATGTACGAAGACTTACGTGACATTTATGAGCATGTTATGAAGCGTGAAACATTCAGCATTAGTGAAATGCAAGCTATTACAGAGGAATTAGGTACATTAATTAAAAAATAGCAAAGAGCCTCATAAGAGAGGCTCTTTTTAATTTCAACAAATTCATGACAACTCTTCCCTTTTCCTCATCCCATTCTAAAATACTGTACAATGAAAGTAGAACCTCACCTTAGATTATTTCTCCATACATACTACTCTAAAAAAATTGCCACACTACCATTGCTAACTGTTTTTACTGGGGGTGCTTACTTATGAGCAATTGGTACAGTAAGACGAAAGATCAAACATTAATCGATTTAGGAACAAATGAACAATACGGTTTAACCGATGAAATCGTAAATGAACGTTTAAAGCAATATGGTCCTAATAAATTAGCTACAAAACAAAAACGTACTTTATGGCAGCGAGTTTTCGCCCAAATTAATGACGTCCTCGTATATGTCCTTATCATAGCTGCCCTTATTTCCGCCTTTGTAGGTGAATGGGCCGATGCAAGTATTATCGTGCTCGTGGTGATTTTAAACGCTGCTATCGGTGTAATCCAAGAATCTAAAGCAGAACAAGCTTTAGAAGCATTAAAAAAGATGGCCACGCCAAAAGCTATCGTAAAACGAGATGGTGAACTAAAAGAGATCCCATCTGAGCACGTCGTTCCAGGTGATATCGTTATGCTCGATGCCGGACGATATATACCATGTGATTTACGACTTATTGAAACTGCGAACTTAAAAGTTGAAGAATCTGCTCTAACTGGTGAATCTGTCCCTGTCGATAAAGATGCAATCTATCACCCTTCCATGCAAAGTGATGAGCAAGTACCACTAGGCGATCAAAAAAACATGGCCTTTATGTCAACGCTAGTAACATACGGGCGCGGCGTCGGTGTTGCTGTTGAAACTGGAATGAAATCACAAATTGGGAAAATCGCAACTCTTTTGCATGAAGCTGAAGATGATATGACACCACTTCAAAAAAGCTTAGCGCAAGTAGGAAAATATTTAGGATTTGTCGCTGTAGCTATTTGTATCATTATGTTTCTCATCGGTTTTTTACAAGGACGAGATACTTTAGAAATGTTTATGACTGCTATTAGTTTAGCTGTTGCAGCCATTCCAGAAGGCTTACCAGCTATCGTTTCTATCGTTCTTGCCATCGGCGTTCAACGTATGATTAAACAAAACGTTATCATTCGTAAACTACCAGCTGTTGAAGCTCTTGGTTCCGTTACAATTATTTGCTCAGATAAGACAGGAACATTAACTCAAAATAAAATGACCGTTACTCATTTTTATAGTGATCAAACATACAATCAGCTAGAAAATTTGAACGTAAATAACGATGTACACCGTCTATTATTAGAAAATATGGTTTTATGCAACGATGCCTCTTATAGTAACGAATCACAAACAGGGGATCCTACAGAAATTGCCCTTCTTGTTGCCGGAAGCTCTTTTAACATTCAAAAAGATAATTTAGAAAATAAACATGAACGTGTTAACGAACTGCCTTTCGATTCTGATCGTAAAATGATGTCAACAGTACATACATATGACGAAAGCTACTGTAGCATGACTAAAGGTGCCATTGATAAACTCTTACCTCACTGTACCCATATCTTTATAAATAACAAAGTTGAGGTCCTAACAGATTCTCATAAAACACAAATATTAGAAGCTGCACAAACGATGTCACAAGAAGCTTTAAGAGTACTTTCATTCGCATTTAAACAATATGAGACGGACCATGTGGATATAGATCATCTCGAAGAAAACCTTATATTTATCGGTCTTGTCGGTATGATTGATCCTCCACGCACAGAAGTAAAAGATTCTATTACAGAATGTAAAAAAGCTGGTATTCGCACTGTCATGATTACTGGCGATCATAAAGATACCGCTTTTGCAATCGCCAAAGAACTTGGTATTACTGAAGAAAAATCTGAAATTATGATTGGAACTGAATTAGATAACATTTCAGATACAGAACTAGCAAGTAAAATTAATCATTTAAATGTCTTTGCTAGAGTCTCTCCAGAACATAAAGTGAAGATTGTAAAAGCATTACGCGCTAAAGGAAATATCGTTTCCATGACTGGTGATGGTGTAAATGATGCTCCATCTTTAAAGCAAGCAGATGTCGGGGTAGCAATGGGAATCACAGGAACAGATGTCGCAAAAGGCGCAGCTGATGTAGTTTTAACAGATGATAACTTCTCATCTATCGTGAAAGCTGTTGAAGAAGGTAGAAATATTTACCGTAATATTAAAAAGTCTATTCTCTTCCTACTTTCTTGTAACTTTGGAGAAATTATCACTTTATTTTTAGCTATTTTACTCGGCTGGGCAACACCACTACGCCCTATTCACATTCTGTGGGTAAATTTAATTACAGATACACTACCTGCATTATCACTCGGTGTTGATCCCGAAGATCCTGATGTAATGAAGGAAAAACCACGTCATGCAAAAGAAAGCTTATTTAGCGGTAGCGTTCCTTTTCTTATTTTCAATGGCGTTGTAATTGGACTTCTCACATTAACAGCCTTTATCGTTGGGGCAAAGCTCTATGCAGGAGATACTAATTTATTTCCTCTCTTCCCAGATCAAATTGATGAAGACGCTCTATTACATGCTCAAACGATGGCATTTGTCGTCCTTAGTTTTTCTCAACTCGTTCATTCATTCAACTTACGTTCAAGAACGAAATCAATTTTTTCAATCGGGATATTTACAAATAAATATTTAGTTTTCTCACTTCTTATCGGTGTTCTTATGCAAGTTTGTATTATCTCCATCCCTCCTCTTGCAAATATATTTGGTGTACACGCATTAACAATACAAGATTGGGGATTTGTTCTCTTATTAAGTATCATTCCGCTTGTTGTGAATGAAATCATTAAATTATTTAAGAGAAAATAAAGTGAAACTTGAATCAGCGGGGGGATTTTGTTCCTTCCTCCACTGATTAAAAGTCCGATTCCCGCCTAACTTCTTTGCTTTACAGCCGATCTTAAGATGGGGTTCTTACTGCCTTCAAATAACGAAACAAAAAAGGCAATGAGGAATATTCCTCATTGCCTTTTTATTTATCCTTGTAATTCTTTTTTGATGTTCTCCGTTAATGCAGCCATACGCTTACGGCTTTCTTCACGTTCACGTTTATTTTGTTCTTCAATTTGTTGTGTTTCTTGCATACCTCTTGAAATAATATTCCAAGTCTCCTCAAGTGTTTCCATCTTAATACTAGAAGAACCTGATAATCTCGCTACTTCCACACTTTGAGTCGCGATATTTTGTGCATTCTTCTTAAGTAATTCGTTTGTACGGCGATCAAGTTCAGCCATAGAGTCTGCAACAAGCTTTTGACGCTTCGCATTTACCGCTTGAATGATACCATTTTTAAAGATAGGAATCGTTGTAATAAATGCTGTATTGATCTTACCAATTAATTTATTGTTACCACGTTGAATCATACGAATTTGTGGCGCTGTTAATAGCGCCACCATACGTGCCTTTTCTAAATCATCAATACGCTGCTCTAAAATTTCAACAGAGTTTTTAAGCGATTCTAATTCAATACCTGCTAATTGATCATTATTGCGTACGCGCTCCTCATACATCGGAACTAACTCTGTATTTAAACGATCTAATAACATTTCTCCCGCTACTACATATTTCTCTAAATCTAAATAATATTTTAAGTTTTGCTCATATAAACCATCTAACGTACCAATTGATTTTTTCATTTCATCTTGATACTTCGTAATCTCCACATAAACTTTATCAATTTCGCGGCCCATCGTTTGATACTTACTAAAGATTTGTTCAATCATTTTATCCGCTTTTTTGAACATGCGTGAGAAGAAACCACTTTTCTCTTCCGCAAAGTCTTTACTATCAAATCTGTCCATAATTTTACCAAGCTGTTTTAATAATTCACCAGAGTCTTCTATTTTCGATAAAGACATTGTATGTAAAATTTGATCCGCGAAACGTGAAATTTCCATAGAAGGCTCTTTTCCAAGCTCGATTAATTCTAATTGGTCTTTAATATCTACTGCGTTATAAATACGTTGTACTTCCGCATCTTGTCTAAGTTGCAAGCGAACATCTTGTGCCGTTTGCTCATTCAATTCTGTTTTCGAATCTAATACAACTGGGTTATTCATATGACATTCTCCCTTTCCTTA
The DNA here is from genome assembly GCF_001043575.1 of Bacillus sp. LK2. Lineage (NCBI taxonomy): Bacteria > Bacillati > Bacillota > Bacilli > Caryophanales > Bacillaceae > Bacillus > Bacillus sp. LK2. The sequence continues at coordinate 8,098 of NZ_LDUK01000049.1, read as the reverse complement.
TAAAAACGGACGAAATAGTCCTTTTATTGTTTGTGATAAATTTTTATAGGCTGATGAACCATGAAACTCAAGATCGAAATTAACTTCTTCAAGCCAATGTGAATCAAATGCTCCTGCTTCAATATACGGTTCAATATCGTTTCTCCCCGTTGGATTAAAGTGGAATACATCTACTCCAATTTGATTTAAAAATAGTAATAAAACAGCATCCGAACGACTTAATTCTCCGCTCTTCTCATTATTAAATATAACAATTTTCGGCACTTCTTGCGAATAATCAAATTTCTCAAGCTGCTCTAAAATGTTCGGTGGTATTTGAGAGAGTTGCGCGAAAACATACAGTGCTACATCTTGTTTCGTCTCTTTCGCGATTGGTTTACATATTTCACTTTCACACGTATGGATAATTGCCTCTGCAATACCATGTTGTAAACCTTCAGGTAAACGTTTATGTGGCCACCAATGGCTGTTCATAATTAAATCAGGATGTAACTTCCCTGCGCGATCTAATGCATCTCGATAATGATATTGGAAATTTGCTTTTTGTTCTTTCGTAAACGGAAATGTATTAATTAATAAACTATTATCAAATGATGTAACAGCCTTTAATCGTTGAAAATATTCTTTATCATTCTTTGAAACACCTGATATTTTTGCAAATAAAGAAGGAATATAAATATGCTTATTTTCAACAAAGAATGTTGGGCGTACAAATGCCTTTTCTTTCGTAATTAAAAAGAGTTCATCGTACGTCGTTTTGAGAGTACGCGCTACTGGTGTATACGAGCGGAATTGCCACGGTTTGTATAATAATGAATTATCATGATGAAGTACTTGTTCAATTTCCTTTGAAGCTTGATAAGCTACTGTCGCGACGCGTTCACGACGTCGATTAGGAAATGGCTCCAGTGAAATACGGCTCGGATGAGATACGACAAAGGTCCTTCCCTCCTCATCTACACTTTCAAATCCATCTTTTCCTTCTGGGTGATAATAAAGTACATCGCAACCGAGCATAATAAGAAAGTATAAGAAATATATACGACTCTCCGTTGCATCACCATACCAAACAATACGCGGCATTTGTTTCTTATAATTAATCGTAGAGAACCACTTCGCTACGTAATTTTCGCTTAATTTAATAATATCGATTAAGAAACGACGGAACCCTTCTGTTTTTAATGATTGATTATGCTGTTTTTCATACAATTTCAATACAGAAATAAATGTCGTATGTATATAATGCTGCAAATCAGGATTGTCTACTTGCGGTAATAGTTGTTTTCCAGACAAATGGGCTACAAGCCTATTTACTGTAAGTCCATTTGGCGCTTCTTGATGTAATGCAAAAACTTCTTGAATATGGCGCAGTTTTTCGGGATCAATCACCTTATTTAAATTTTGTTCATGCAAAACCTCGATCCCTTTCACCTCACTATAATCAAATAGCTCATTGAAATATTCATCTACATCATTGGGAACACCAAGAATACGACTTGCTAAATAACTAAATTTCATCTCATTCTCTGTCAGTTCATATTGTGGGCGTTTTTCTAAAAGCGTTTCAAATTGTTTTAAATCTGATTCATCTTTTAATGCACATGGTTGAAGTGTAAAACGTGAAAACACAACAGTTCACCTCCAAAAACATTTACGTTTTTTCTAAAGTCTTTCTTCTATTATAAACTATTTTTAGTTATAAAAAATGGGCGCTCGCATAACGAGCAAACCCATTTCAATTATTTATGTTCATTTTTAGTAGCTGCAACTTCTTCTTTAGCTTGTCCAGAATTCTTCATGTAGTGAATTATAAATGTTACTCCAAACGCTACAACTAAAACAATAAAGAACACTGTATGACTTACTTCAATATGAATGACAGACAATAGCATTTTTGCTGCAATAATTAAGATTAAAATGTAAGCTGTCGTTTCCAATTCTGGAATACGCTCTAACAATTTTAAGAATACACCAGCAATACCACGCATCATTAAAATACCGAGCATTCCACCTAATAGTAAAATCCAAACTTCATTCGATACACCAAATGCAGCAAGTACACTATCTACAGAGAAAGCGATATCCATTAATTCAACCATTGCAACCGTTCCCCAGAAAACACCGAACATTCTGAAGAGAATACTATTTTGGTTCACACCATGAGCTTCCTCTTCTTCTGAAGTTCCTTTTCTTTTATCAATGAAATATTTAATTGAAAGCCAAGCTAAGTAAAGCGCACCTAGCACTTTTACCCATGCCAATTTAATTAAGAACATTCCGATTCCAATTGCAATAAAGCGGAACACATAAGCTCCAATAAGTCCATAGAATAATGCTTTTTTACGTTTTTCTTCCGGAAGGTGTTTTACCATTACTGCTAACACAAGTGCGTTATCAGCAGATAACAACCCTTCAAGTACAACAAGTGTACCAATTAATCCCCAAGATACTGGATCTTGCAACACTTTAATCCACATGTCCAAGTCGAAAAACTGAGCATACGTATCAAGGATTCCTTGCAAAATACTCATCTTACCTTTATCCCCTATTCTTTGCTAGATTTATAGAAAGGTCAAAAAAAGGAAACGAAGTTCGTTTCCTTTCTATGCATCCAAGCCATAGGCTCTTACAAGCGCACCTAATCCACCTTGGAATCCGCTTCCTACTGCATTAAACTTCCACTGTCCATTATGACGATATAATTCACAAAAGACAACTGCTGTTTCGATGGAGAAATCTTCTCCTAAATCAAAACGAAGAACTTCTTCATTCGTTTCTTCATTTGCTAGACGAACGAATGCATTTGCAACCTGTCCAAAGTTTTGATTACGGCCTTCCGCATCATAAATAGTAACTGTAATAGCAATTTTATGCACATCTGCTGGAACTTTTTTCAGATCCACAACAAGTTGTTCATCATCGCCTTCACCTTCACCTGTACGGTTATCTCCTGTATGTAAAACAGATCCACAAGGAGACTGTAAATTATTATAGAAAATAAAGTCAGTTTCCTTCGTACATTTTCCGTTCGCATCTAATAAAAAGGCAGATGCATCTAAATCGAAATCAGCTCCGCCATCATAAGACTTAATATCCCATCCAAGACCAATTACTGCTTTTGTTAAACCTGGGCTTGTCTTACCTAAATCAATCTTCTGTCCTTTTTGTAACTGAATAACCATGTATATTCACCTCTATATTTTAATCTTTTAAAATATATCCATCGGTAAACATGTGTTTCACCGATGGATATATAAATCTATTACTCTACATCTAAACCAAAGTTATTACATAGAGACGCTAATCCACCTTGGAATCCACTTCCGATTGCATTGAATTTCCATTCACCTGCATGACGGTATAACTCTCCTACTACTACAGCAGTTTCAATAGAGAAATCTTCTCCTAAGTCGTAACGAATTAATTCTGCATTCTTTTCTTCATCTAGAATACGTACGAAAGAGTTAGAAACTTGTCCAAAGTTTTGGCTACGGCCTTCTCCATCATAAATTGTAATAGTGAAGCAAATACGTTCAATATGTGATGGGACATTTTTTAAATCTACTTTAATAGATTCATCATCGCCTTCACCTTCACCAGTTCGATTATCTCCTAAATGCTCTACAGCACCATTCGCACCTTTTGGATTATTATAGAAGACGAAATCCTCTGCTCCTGAAACTTTACCGTTAGCACCTACTAAGAAGATACTAACATCTAAGTCGAAATCGTTTTGTCCGTCATAACGATTTGTATCCCAACCAAGTCCTACAAGAACTTTCGAAAGGCCTGGATTTGTTTTTGTTAAATCTACCTTCTGTCCTTTTTTCAATGAAATAGATGCCATATACTATTCCTCCTCGATTTATCTTATTGGTAACGTGATACAATCTCACTTAAGTTTTTATCTTGTGTTCCTTCTCCAACTGCTGAAAACTTCCATTCGTTTCCGTTTCGATACATTTCCCCTGCAATTAAAGTCGTTTTACCAGCATAATTATCTGACAAGTTATAACGTGCTAATTCTTCACCTGTTTGCGGGTTTTGAATACGAATATATGCATTGCGAATCATCCCAAAATCCTGACGACGATTTACACAGTCATAGATATTTACAACGAATACTAAACGATTAATACGGCTCGGAACTTTATGTAATTCTACGAAAATTGTTTCGTCGTCACCAGCGCCTTCACCTGTTAAATTATCTCCTGAATGAATAATACTACCACAAGTAGAAAGTTTGTTGCCGAAGTAAACTAGATCATTTTTGTTTAAAAAACGATCCCCTTCTAACATAACAACAGATGCATCACAATCTACATTTGGTTTACTTCCAAATAAAGAAGACAGAAACCCACCTGATTGCCCAATTGGATCCCAGCCTAAGCCAACCTGCAGTTTTGCTACTCTCGGTTGTCCTTTCGTTAAATCGATCTTTTGTCCTTTTTCTAAAATAATAGGCATGAAGTTTCTTCCTTTCTACAAAGCATTTTCCGAATCGGAAAATATTGTATTCTTCTCTTATATTGTAGCATTATTTATCTAGTGAGAAAAAGGATAAATTCTCAGTTATATGAAAACATTCATATAATTTATTTATGATGATGTAAGAAGTGGTAAATAGAACCAATCATTCCTGCATGATTACGATTTTGCGCGAGTTTAATCTCGCAATTACTATAAATTTCAGGATTCAAATATTTTCGTACCTCTGCCTTTACTTCTTCTAAAAATCGATTGCCTCTATCAGTAATCCCCCCACCAATAATAATTGCTTGTGGATTAAAGATATAAGCCAGATTACTAATTCCAATTGCTAAATGTTTAAAAAATATTTGAACGGCGTGTATAACTTCTTTATCCTTCTGATCATATAATTCAAAAATTGTTTCACCATTCCAATTACCGCTACCTTTATACTTCCGCACAAGATAAATTAATCCTGAAATCGAGGCAACTTCTTCAAATGGCTTCCCTTCAATCAACATATTTCCCCATTCACCAGCACTAAATGAATGACCTCTGTACAGTTTCTTATTAATAACAATTGCGCCCCCTATTCCCGTTCCAAGGGTAAGCATAATGAAATTACTTTCATCCCTTCCAACACCTTGCCACTGCTCTCCAAATGAAGCACAATTGACGTCATTTTCAATGGATATAGGAACTTTTAATACTGTTTGTAATCTATCAATAATAGGAATACCAGCATAGCGTGGAATATGATCCACGCCGCCAGTTATGATTCCTTTATGAATATCTACAATTCCAGCTGTACTAATACCAATTCCAGAAACAACATGTTCATTCATTAATTGCTCCGCCAAACTAATAAGCTTTTGAACGATTTGTTCTCCGCCTAAATGAGCCTCTGTTAATATAGTTTTATGATTTGATAATATCCCAAGTTCTGAAACAATCCCATATTTAATCTGTGTACCACCAATATCAAATGCGATATATTTTTTCACACTGCCACTTCCTCTAACATTATGAATTTCATTCTTCTGCATTGAAATGATGATGCTTTCCTTTAATAAGAATTTACAAGATTTACAGACCCAGCTTTTACGTAGACACTGTTGTATTCTTTATTATCTGAAACGATTTCATAATATAATCCTTGTGGTGTGTTAATTGTTTTCTTAATAGCTACCATAATGTTCCGGGATGTCGTTCCAGTTTGGCCTTCAGCTAAGTTTTTGAATACTGGGGAACCTGTTCTCAACGTTCCAAGTCGATATTTATTTAAGTCTTTACTTCCATTCATGGAATCAATTCTATGCATAAGTGAGGCGATTTGCTGACCCCAGTTTTCATCACTTGCATACATGACGTTCATTCCTTCTGCCTTATCACCTAAGTTTCCACCATTGTATGTATTTCCATCCGGTGTTAAGTAATGTTTATCTATATATGCAGCACAAAAATCAATGCCTTCTTCCCATGTTTTAAATCCAGTTGCACCATTATATGGATCTGAGTCTACTGCTCTAAAACCAAATAAATTTTTCTTATCTTGTGCAATACGGCTCGTTCCCCAGCCAGATTCTAAAATTGCATGTGACACTAAGTATCCTGCATTCATCTTATACTTCTCTGCTGCACTTACAAAATATTTTCCTAATCCAATAAGTGGACTATTTGCATTAGATTTGCTTAAGAAGTTATCAATTTCATCTCCTGTATAAGTAGATGTTGCACGGAGTGGCATATATTCAAAGTATTGATAACTATCTTGTCCGCCGATTTGCTTCTTATCGAAAGCTTCGTAACGCTCTCCTTCTTTTAAATGTTTCGGAGCATTACCAATTTGATACGTTGCATATTTACCATTTGCAGGGTTGTATACATAATGATATAACTTGCCATTTTTAGTTGCATAATACGATGTTTTCTCACCAGTCATTGCCGGATGTAATGTAACATCATTTATATTCACGTAACCTGTCATACCATCAATTTGGACATGAATACGATCACCAGCAGCTTTCACAAATTTCAAGTCGGCCCCACCTTTTACATATGTGAGCTTCTTCCCTGTCGCAATATCATAAATATTAATAACACCATTTGCACGAACGAAACCTTGCTTCATATTTACAACTTTACCGTCGCTTTTAATATACGCATCTTCTTTCAAATTTTGCATAATTTGCGTTGCTTCTACTTCATTTGGCTTTTGAACCTTTTGTGATGAAGTAACAATTTCATAAGAGGTTGAACCTTGTTTAACCTTTAAAAATTGTAATGAAACGTAACCTTCACCACCATTAAAATGGACTTTTGCCCAACCATTTTCTTTCCCTATAATTGTAACAGTCTCTCCATTCTTTAAATGACCGACAGCTGCCGCACCTGTTGATGGGCCTTTACGAACATTTAATAGGGAAGCATTTACAACAGCTCGTTCTTCTGTTACTTGCTCTGGATTCGTTGGATCAGTTGAATCTTTACCGAGTGTTACAAATTCTAATGATACATAGCCTTCTTTTCCTTGATAATTGATTTTTGCCCAACCGTTCGCTTTTCCTAATACTGTTACTTTTTCACCATTTTTTAAGTTTCCTAGAACTGCGCTACTTGTATTTGCCGCACTTCTTACTCGTAAACTTGTCGCATTGATCATTCCAATTTCTTGCGTTCCGTTTGTAATGTTTTCCGCTGGCTTTTCTTCTTGTTTTCCTGCTTCTAATTTCACAAATTCTAGCGATATATAGCCTTCTTTTCCTTGGTAGTTAATTTTTGCCCAGCCGTTTGCTTTTCCTAACACTGTTACTTTCTCGCCATTTTTCAAATTTCCTAGAACTGCGCTACTTGTATTTGCCGCACTTCTTACTCGGAGGCTTGTCGCGTTAATTGTTCCTACTTCTTGTGTTCCATTTGTAATGTTTTCCGCTGGCTTTTCTTCTTGTTTTCCTGCTTCTAATTTTACAAATTCTAACGACACATAACCTTCTTTTCCTTGATAATTGATTTTCGCCCAGCCGTTTGCTTTTCCTAACACTGTTACTTTCTCGCCATTTTTCAAGTTTCCTAGAACTGCGCTACTTGTATTTGCCGCACTTCTTACTCGTAAACTTGTTGCATTGATCATTCCTACTTCTTGCGTTCCATTTGTAATGTTTTCCGCTGGCTTTTCTTCTTGTTTTCCTGCTTCTAATTTCACAAATTCTAACGATACATAGCCTTCTTTTCCTTGATAACTAATTTTCGCCCAGCCATTTGCTTTTCCTAACACTGTTACTTTTTCGCCATTTTTTAAGTTTCCTAGAACTGCGCTACTTGTATTTGCCGCACTTCTTACTCGTAAACTTGTTGCGTTTATTGTTCCTACTTCTTGTGTTCCATTTGTAATATTTTCCGCTGGCTTTTCTTCTTGCTTTCCTGCCTCTAATTTCACAAATTCTAGCGATACATAACCTTCTTTTCCTTGGTAGCTGATTTTTGCCCAGCCGTTTGCTTTTCCTAACACTGTTACTTTTTCGCCATTTTTTAAGTTTCCTAGAACTGCGCTACTTGTATTTGCTGCACTTCTTACTCGTAAACTTGTCGCATTGATTATTCCAATTTCTTGCGTTCCATTTGTAATGTT